>NZ_JACSMT010000036.1:7857-25908 GCF_018618815.1 Exiguobacterium sp. s128
GTCGCCGCTTTCACGTTCGATGAAGCCAAAACCTTTTTCTGCGTTAAACCATTTCACTTTACCTTGTTCCATGTGTGTTGCCTCCTGCGTATGACTGAGCCATACTGATTATTACTACCGTGATCAATTTCATCGAGTCAAAAGTGTAACCTTCATATCTCCACCGAACAACAATAATTACTTAATAATATACCATGGTCGGATTGAAAAAGATAGGGGTAGGTGGAAAAGAATAAAAAAAGAGGATCCGCGACAGCGAATCCTCTAAGGAAATTAAAGTTTAGAAACGTTAGTTGCTTGCGGTCCGCGTTGGCCTTCTTCAACTTCAAACGAAACTTCTTGACCTTCGTCAAGTGATTTGAAACCGTCTGTTTGAATAGCTGAGAAGTGAACGAAAACGTCGTCGCCGCTTTCACGTTCGATGAAGCCAAAACCTTTTTCTGCGTTAAACCATTTCACTTTACCTTGTTCCATGTGTGTTGCCTCCTGCGCATGACTAAGTCACACTGTTTATTACTATCGTGATCAATTTCATCGAGTTAAAGTGAATCACTTTGTATCTCCACCGAACAACAATAATTACTTATGAATATAACACGAACCATCCGAAAAAGGAAGTAATAAACAAAAGAAAAACGAATTATCTAAAATTTACCTATAATAATAGTCGGGAACACGCTCATTTCTCTACGGTCAAAACGGATGTAGGGAGGAGGGATCATTTTCCTTTATACCGAAGTCGAATCTCATCTCAATTGTTCTTTCGAGTACGAACAGAATGTGAAACGTCACACCTTACAGAAGCGAATCTTGGGCGCATCGTGATGAAGCGGATATCTACAGGAACGCCACATCTCTAAATGTGGGTATGGTTTAACAAAAAAAGAACAAGCTGACAAAATAAACAGGAAACGCAGACCTTACCTCGAAAAATGAATTAAGTGATTCTAATGCATCATCTGACGGGTTCTCGTTGAGATTTTATTTGTTTGACTGCTGCAATTAAGTATCCGTGTATAGAAGGAAAGCGATTGGGATCTGTCCAGATGTCATGGAACATTTGTTTTAATGTCATTTGAATCCGGTGTTCGTCGGGCAACATTCGTGTAAGTAGTAGATATAATGATTTTTCATAGCGGTCGTATAACAATTCGAGAGCGGATCTATTTTTTAATTCGATTTGTTGGAATAACTCTTCATCAGTACGCATGCTCTCCTCCTTGTAGTCGTTTACATCTTGTTTTGTAAACACTTTGTTACTTGTTTGTTGTTGTAATTTTCCCGATAAAAAAAATATCAAACACCTTAACTCTTTGATATTAAGATATTTAAGGAATACGTTAGTCGCAAAGAAGGAGAATGACGCCATGAGTTCGATTTATTTACGTGTGTATACGAAAGAAGACGCACTAGCATTGCTGGATCTCAGCGTTCAAAACCAAGGGCATTTTGAATATTGGATGCCGGTCAAACCCCCAAAAGATACCTATACGCTACCGAAACAACTTGAGCGAATTCAACAGTTGGAGGAGAACCAAAGAGCAGACCGTTCGTATGCGTTCGGGATATTTTTAACAGAAACGAATCAACTGGTCGGAGAAGTGTCTGCGGCGTTCGTCGAACGTTTCCCGGCAGAGACGTGTATGATCGGGTATCAACTTGATCAGCAGTATAACGGGCAGGGCATTATGTCGAATGCCGTGCGCCAAGCTGCGCGTCTCTTGTTCGATGAATACCAGTTCCACCGTTTGCGGGCCGAAGTCATGCCTGATAATATCGGATCGATCCGCGTCTTGGAAAAAGTGGGATTCAGACAGGAAGGGATCGCAAAAAAGAGTTTGTTCATTAACGGTGCCTGGGAAGACTTCGTATTGTTTGCAGTATTAAAAGAAGAACTCGAATGAGGAGAAACGCTCGAGCACAGTCTTTTAGCCATACATCAGGATTGTCAAAGGAGAATGATTTATGCCCATGTCGACTTATTACCAGAATCTGCGTCAAAAAACAGGAAATCAATTGTTGTTCACGCCATCTGTCGGTGCAATCATCCGCGATGTATCGGGACGAATCTTGTTCCAAGATCCGGGAGGTCCGTTCTGGAGCCTTCCGGCGGGCGCAATCGAACCGGGCGAGCCGCCGGCAAAAGCGGTGATCCGCGAAGAGTATATGAAGAAACTGGATTGATTGTCCGTCCGGTCCGCTTGATCGGCTGTTTTGGAGGAGAGGCGTTTCGCCTGACGTACCCGGATCAAAACCAGGTGGAGTATATCGCCTTTATTTTTGCGTGTGAGGTTTTGGAAGGGACGTTAACAGCGATTGATGGAGAATCCAAACAACTGTGTTATTTCGACAGGAAAGATCGTCCACCCTTAGCGCTTCCTTATCCCGATCATATTTTTGAAACAGGAACGGAAAGTAGCTTTTTTGAATGGGAAGAAGCATGGATTGATCAATTAAAGATGGAATACTCTATAAAAGACGAACGTTAAAAGGTTTTTTAATAGAAAAATATGCTTTTTGGTGATTTTATTTTGACAAGCTTACTAATGTTCGATATAGTATCCAAGTACGAACGTTACTATTTAATCAATAAAAAATATTCGTTATTTGGGGTGCTAGTGATGGATGTAGTATTTGATTATGAAGATATTCAATTAATTCCTGCAAAATCAATCGTAGGAAGCAGGTCGGAATGTGATACGACGGTTGAGTTTGGTGGACGACGTTTTAAGTTACCGGTCGTACCGGCCAATATGCAGACAATCATTGACGAAAAAATTGCGACCTATTTGGCAGAGAACGGTTACTTTTACATCATGCATCGTTTCGAGCCCGAAACACGACTGGATTTTGTTCGGTCGATGCAAGAACGCCATTTGATTGCATCAATCAGTGTTGGCGTGAAAGAGGAAGAATATACATTCGTCGAGACGTTGGCCCAAGAAAGCTTAACGCCGGAATACATCACGATTGACATCGCCCATGGACATTCGGAAGCGGTCATTCGAATGATCCAACATATCAAGCGGCTGTTACCGGACAGTTTCGTTATCGCCGGAAACGTCGGGACACCGGAAGCGGTTCGTGAACTGGAACACGCCGGAGCGGATGCGACAAAAGTCGGAATTGGTCCGGGGAAAGTGTGTATTACGAAAATTAAAACGGGATTTGGTACGGGAGGCTGGCAATTGGCAGCATTAAGATGGTGTGCCAAAGCTGCCAGTAAACCGATTATCGCTGATGGCGGGATCCGGACCCACGGCGACATCGCAAAATCAGTTCGTTTTGGGGCGACGATGGTCATGATTGGTTCATTATTCGCCGGACATGAAGAGTCACCGGGGGAAACGCATGAAGTCGATGGACTACGTGTCAAAGAATACTTTGGATCAGCTTCCGAGTTCCAAAAAGGTGAAAAGAAGAATGTCGAAGGAAAAAAAATGTTCGTTGAACATAAAGGCATTCTGTCTGATACATTGATTGAGATGGAGCAAGATTTACAGTCCTCGATTTCTTATGCAGGCGGCAACAAACTGCAAGCCATCAGAACTGTCGATTATGTGGTCGTCAAAAATTCGATTTTCAATGGGGATAAAGTGTATTAAAAACAGCGGAGTAAGATCTTTCAAAGGTCTTGCTTCGTTTTTTTTTGCTTTAAAAATGATAACGCTTACTTTATTGGAAAAGGGGTAAAGAGAATGGTGTATATTTTCAGAAAAATCCAATTAAAGGAGTGCCTCGCATGAGACT
This sequence comes from Exiguobacterium sp. s128, assembly GCF_018618815.1. Taxonomy (NCBI): domain Bacteria; kingdom Bacillati; phylum Bacillota; class Bacilli; order Caryophanales; genus Exiguobacterium; species Exiguobacterium sp. s128. The sequence continues at coordinate 11,608 of NZ_JACSMT010000036.1, forward strand.
GGAAACGACGACCTACTTAATAGACAAGTTTTCCGCTGTCCGGAAGCAAACACTGTCTTTGATCGAACCGTTAGAGCAAGAGGACTTTGTGATTCAAGCCAATTCAGATGTCAGCCCACCCAAGTGGCATATCGCGCATACGACATGGTTTTTTGAACGCATGATCCTTCAAGAATACGATGCCGAGTATATAGTGTTTCATCCGGCCTACAATTACTTGTTTAATTCCTATTACAATTCGATTGGTCCGTATCAGCCCCGTCACCAGCGCGGGGTCTTGTCACGACCGACCGTCAGAGAAGTGCTAGCGTACCGGGAACATGTCGATCAAGCCATACTGTCATTGTTACAACAAAAACGAGACGAACCGGTGCAGCAAGTCATTGAACAGTTGATTGAAATGGGGCTTCAACATGAACAGCAACATCAAGAATTGATTCTGATGGACGTCAAATATAATTTTTTTGTCAATCCATTGTTACCTGCGTATCAAAAAAGAGAAAAATCTCAACGGGACGACCGTCCTGTTGTTCCACTGGAGTTCAAGCGATTTGAAGGCGGGCTTGTTGAAATCGGTCACGATGGGCAAGGATTTGCCTTTGATAACGAAAATCCGGTTCATAAAACCTGGCTCGACCCGTTTGAGCTGGCAACCCGCCCTGTCACCAATCGCGAGTTTCTGGCATTCGTCGAAGCTTTAGGTTATGACCAGTCTGAACACTGGTTGTCTGATGGTTTTCATGTCGTCCAGCAACAAAACTGGAAAGCGCCTTTATATTGGATGAAAGAGAAAGAAGGAACGTGGTCGATGTTCACACTGAATGGAGTGGAGCCGTTGGATTTGGACGAACCCGTTTGCCATGTCAGTTTTTACGAGGCAGATGCGTATAGCCGTTGGTGTGGAAAACGATTACCGACAGAGGCCGAGTGGGAATATGTCGGGCGTCAAGTCGACCGACAGGGTAACTTGATGGGACGAGGTTCCTATCATCCTAGTCCGATCATCTCAGGTTCACAGGAAATGCGGGGGATGTTTGGGGATATCTGGGAATGGACAGCGAGTGCGTATGCGCCGTATCCTGGAAATCGTCCGCTGGAAGGGGCGTTAGGGGAATACAACGCGAAATTCATGTGTAACCAGATGGTACTTCGAGGCGGAGCATGTGTGACTCCCGATGATCATATCCGGGAGACATATCGTAATTTCTTTCCGCCGGATAAACGTTGGCAGTTCAGTGGCATTCGATTAGCAGGTGATGTTCAGTGAGCCAGCAGGTCGAGAGTTATGATATGTATACGAAGCAACACAACATGCGTAAAGAAGTTTTAGACGGGCTCTCGCAAGTCCATAAAATACTCCAAGCAAAATATTTTTATGATCAAGCGGGGTCGGAATTATTCGAACAAATTACCTACCAACCAGAATACTATCTGACTCGGACGGAACTCGACATCTTGTATCAGCATCAAACCGCGATTGCCGATTGTATCGGACCTGTCCATACATTGATTGAGTATGGAAGCGGCAGTAGTCGAAAGATTAAAAGTCTGCTCAGCTCACTTCACCAACTAGAGGCGTATATGCCAATTGATATTTCGAAAGAATTTTTGATTCAATCGGCGCATCAGCTTTCGCAGGATTATCCCGACCTCCAAATCAAAGCGGTTTGTGGTGATTATTCCGAATCCTTACGCTTACCGATTGAAGACAAGTTAAAAAAAGTGATCTTCTTTCCCGGCTCGACCATCGGAAACTTCGACCCGGCAGAAGCGGCTGACTTCTTCAGACGTTCGTCTCAATTGTTAGAAAAAGGTGACGGATTTTTGATCGGAATCGATACAAAAAAAGAAGCCACTGTTTTACATCAAGCCTACAATGACGAGGCCGGTATCACGGCACGGTTCAACTTGAATATATTAAATCACATCAATACGTCGCTTGGCGGGACATTTGATTTGGCCTTGTTTGACCATGTTGCTTTTTATAATGAAGAGTTCGGGCGCATCGAGATGCATCTTAAAAGTCGGATCGATCAACTCGTGACGGTCGCCAACCAGACGTTTACGTTCAAACAAGGGGAAACGATCCATACAGAAAATTCCTATAAATACAGTATCGAAGAATTTCAGTTGTTGGCAAACCAAAATGGATTTACACCGGTCAAGTATTTTACGGATGCGAGGGAGCACTTCAGCGTACATTATCTAGAAAAAACACGATGACAGACAAACGACCATGCCCTGACGGATGGTCGTTTGTCTGTCGCTTAACTTAATCTGCTTCCGTCCGGGATCGGATGCTCCGGACAGGCTAAGACAGGCATGAGTCGATCAAGAGTACCTAATTCCAGAATGCGACCGAAAGAACCGGCGACGATGCCAGGAACATTGAGCACAACAAGTGCTTGCTTGCCGATGAGCTCTTCGTACTCAAAACGAGTTTCTTTCCAATCTAAGAACAGGGATTGTTGAAAGGCTTCAAAATCAATCGATAAGTAAAGCAAAGCGGGTTCATCATCCGAAACACGCAGCGAGCGGATTGTACCGACTCGAATGTCTAGTGCTTGAAGCTGTTCCAATGTCAGCAAGGGTTTAATCGGGTGCACATCATAATCTCCTTCTAATTCCAATTTGAACAGAACGTTTGTTCTTGTTTTAAAACGGGTATAACTAACTACTTAGGTCTAACAGATGGGCAGTTGCTCATTCAATGAGGAAGATAATCTTCGAGATTGATGTCGAGTTCTTCACCTAATGCCAACTTCGCCAGTTCGCGCCCGAGATAGGGGCCGATCGTTAATCCAGAAGCACCAAGTCCGTTGGCGACAAGGACATTCGGATGGGACGGCAGTCTTCCGATAATCGGTAAGGACGTACTTGTATAGGGACGGAGCCCGACGCGCATCTCGTTAATGTTCGATTCTTCCAAAGCTGGCGCAACCGGCAAGGCGCGTGTCAACAAGGCATACATTCCTTTTACGGTAGGTTGTAGATTGTAATCAAGCTGTTTTTCGTGTGTTGAACCTAACGCTAATTTTCCATCTTCAATCGAAACAAGATATAAACCCCGTTGTCCCATGATAACAGGCCAATGTTGGGTGTGATCGGCTGCGATATCGAGGTGGAGAATTTGTCCTTTTTCAGCACGTATGTCAAGACATGTCTGTAACGGTTCCAGTAATTCGTTGACCCAGACGCCGGCCGTTAAGATGATGTGTTCGGCATAATGAACTTGTTCGTCTACGAGGACACCTTTGACTTGACCGTCAATGACGACTAACGACGCATCGGCGTTTAACACCGTCGCCTGCTGTTTGATGGCACCACGTTCTAAGGCGGCACGTAACGCGCGGCCGTCGACGCGGGCTCCTCCAGAGACGAACAAGGCATCCTCAACATATTCGATCAACGGAAACATGTTGCGAACCCGATCAGCGGTCAAGCGCTCGATCGTTTCAATCGCAGGAGCTTCCGGAAAACGATTTTCAGCAATGACTTGCATCTTTTCGATTTTTGACGTTTCGTGTAAAGCGATGGCACCAACTTTTTGGTAGCCGGTTGCAGTCTCGCCAAGTGCCTCAAGTTCTGGAATCAAGGTGTCATAGTAATGGGCGCCGTTATTTGCTAATCGATACCACGCCTTATTTCTACGTTGTGTCATCCAGGGGCAGATGATTCCTGCTGCGACGTGTGTGGCACGACCGGCTTCTTTTCGATCAATCAGTAAGACGGATGCACCTTGCTTCGCTAAATGATATGCGGTTGATGTCCCGAGAATACCTGCACCAACGATAATATGGCTATACATGTTCTTCATCTCATTTCTGTTCGTAATCTAGTTTTAGTGTAAAGAAAAAAACAACCGGCGACAAATTCAAGTATAGTGCCCCCTTGAAAACATTTTAAATATGGGGAATGGTGGGAAAATAAAACCTTTTGTCAAAATATTTCGTATACTCAATATAAACCTATATTTCACACGAAATTTACGATTAGAACTTGCCTAATTAGGAAAGATACCCTTATAGGCATCATATCCCGACATCATCGACTCGAGCATGCAGTCATCATTGAAGGAGGGGAAGGCAATGAACATTAGTCGCGCCATTGTACGCAAACGCTACACGGATCACACTTTGTTTTATTCTGCCATCCTAATTTGGAAGTTGCTCTTCTTCCTACCCTTACTCATGTATGTCAATAGTGGGTCGGACAACGTTTTTCGTCTTTATTTCGTGCCTTATTTGACGGTCATCCTTTTATTCCGTGTCATGACATACTTTGCCACGTATAAAGCGTCTTTTATGGAAATGACCGAGATGGGTTTGTCCGTTTTCCTGATCATCGCAGATTTCTATTTGATTGCGTTATTTGATATTCCATTACCGTTCGGACTAGTCATCATGCTGTTATCGATTTTACACTTTACAGCTGCGTTTAGTCGTTTTCGTTGGTTCCGTCGTCGCTTGTGGTTGAATCGCCATCTTGAAATCTTAAATTTTCTCACCGATCATGGTGAGACGCCGATTAAAATTGCTGTTGTGTCGGAAGATGAGATGCTTGTGACGACAAAAAGTGGCAAAGAGTTTACGTATCGGCACGTCTACTGGAATGGTTTTTATTTCGAACGAGGATAAATGTGAAAGGCTGTAGCGTCTCACGCTATAGTCTTTTTTTGATGGAAATTAAATTGATTGTTTGCGATACTGAATGAACATTAACGAAAAGAAGGTGAACGTCCATGATTCGCTGTCTTCTTGTGACGACCGATCATCAAATACTAGTCGATGATCATTTGGATCGGCTTCATTCACCAGACATCAAGTGGTATTTCGTCGACTTTAATCAACCGACGGAACAAGAAAAACAACAGTTGGTCTCCGCTTTTGATTTTCATCCCCTGGCGCTAGAAGATTGTTTCCAATATTTACAACGCCCGAAATTAGAATATTATGAGGGATACAGTTTTTTTGTTTTACACGCATTAGATAACGAATCGTTAAAAGGAAAAGAGATTAATCTGTTTGCGAATGAAAACTACGTCGTTTCCTATCATGAGGAACCGTCCAGTGAGATTGATTTGGTGTTCAATGCCTTTCAACGGATTCATGGTGACCACGAACACTGGACGATCGAGATTGTCCATAAAATCATGGATAAAATCGTGGATGGCTATTTTCCGATTGTCCATACGCTCGAAGATAAAATCTTTTCACTCGAAGGACGCTACGAACAACGTGGAAATGATAAACGGATCATGGAAGACATCTTTGATATTCGATCCGATTTGTTAGAAGTCGCGCGGACCATCCTGCCGATGCGCGACTTGCTCTACCGCGTCGTTGAATCAAGACGTCTTGCCATCCATGCCAATAAAAAAGCATTTTTCCAAGATATTTACGATCATCTGCTTAAGCTCAATGAGATGATTGAATACAATCGAGAGATGACCTCCGAGTTTCGTGATAATTTTATTTCGCTCAACTCGTATCGGATGAACAATATCATGAAGACGTTGACGATCTTTACGACGATTTTCATGCCATTGACGTTTATCGCAGGGGTTTATGGGATGAACTTTGAGCACATGCCGGAACTGACGACGAGATACGGCTATTTTTTTACATTAGGAGGAATGGCAATCATTTCGATCGGAATGGTGATCTATTTCAGAAAAAATCATTGGTTTGATGAGTGAGGGAGGAAACAGGTGGATATTCGACAATTACGATTTTTCACGACGATCGTCGATCATGCGTATGACTTAACACGCGCTTCGAAGCACTTGCAGATTTCGCAACCGGCTCTCAGTCAACTGGTCCGGGAATTTGAAGAACTAGAGCAAGTCGAACTGTTTCAGCGACATCACGGGCGACTAACGGGTCTGACGGATGCCGGTCAACAGTTTTATCAAAATTAGGCGAGAATACTCCCACTTCTAAACGAAGTGAAAGTGGGAGATGAATCGCCAGCCTACCTTTCGGGTATACTCCTTTTGAAGGAGGTAAAAAATTTTGTTGAAGCACAAGGCCTACAAATTCAGAATCTACCCCACCAAAGAGCAGGAAATCCTGATCGCGAAGACGATCGGGTGTTCGCGCTTCATCTTCAACCACTTCCTGGCGAAGTGGGATGGTGCAAGAACTCGATGTCGTCTCGATCCTTCCTGAACCGATCTTAGGATTCCACCACGCGGAAGACATTCGGATTCTGCCCTTTGATCCGCCGATGTTATGGGATGTCTCGTTAAATCATGTGGCGGGTGTCGAACAACGGCCGCTCGTTCGTCATGTGCACGCATACGTCTTACATTATTTCAAATCATATTGGCCGCATCCGACAGATCGAGATACGGCTCGCTAAATAACCCGAACGCATGTCATCCTACTCGAGAGGCTGACTGGTTCGGGTTATTTGTATGAGGATGATCTCGTTTTTGTTAAGAACGGGTTGCTTGTAAGATGCGAGAGCGGGCCTGCTGGAATTGTTCTAGCGGACTCGTCGTCGTCAAGCTGTGTCGTTCCATGTCGACTTGTTTTTGTAACGTGTCACGTAAGGCCTCATACATCCTATCAAGTAAATCGAGAACATGGTGATGGGCGAGTTCACGTAGGCGTTGTTCCTCGGACTCCAGGTACGCCGTCGCATCCGGTTTCGTCAGCTGAACCAAGGCCTCTTTGAGTTGTTCCTTTTCATTCCGTTCAAAAAAGGCTTTGGCATTACGGAAGTACTGCTTGACAGACTGATACGGAGCCGCGTCTTGGAAGGGGCCCGCAAAAGGAATCGTTGGCATCGAGATCGGTTCGAAAGGCGATAATTGGAACGAAGGATTCAACTTCGTCGCATACGCTTCTTCTTCCTGGAAACGCTGCTCGAGGGCGGATTTGATCCACCCGTCAATTCGGAAATGCGTCACCCGTAACTCTTGCTCAAAATCATATTTTAAGAAACCGAGTAATTCAAGTAAGGCTTCTTGTAGGGCATGCTGTTTTGTTGCATTCGCAAAGCGGATCGGGTGATAGGCTTCCTTGAAGAAATCAGGGAAACGGTAATAGATTCGCTGGTTGACATGATGTAACAGTTCATGGATTTCAGCAAACAAGGCGTGACGAAGCAAATCTGCGCGGCGATCTAAGAAATGGGTTTCGATCGTATCCGCCAGGACATCAAGTTCTTCAAGTCGTGTTTCTTTCCGGGCGATGTTGAATTCGGTTTGCTCAATCAATTGCTGCAACCGGTGAACGGTTTTTTCGGTCTCGTCGGACAATGCTTGGACGGCAAGCCCTTTGAGATCCTGTTCTAAAAACTGATGGAATGCGGTCTCAAATGAAGGGAGTCCGGATTGATGCTCGTGCCCCGTCTGTTTTTCTGCCAATGCCTGTAGGCTCGAGACACCAAACAGGCGGGGAGCTCGAATACCAAACCGTTGTAATTCGGTCCCGACATAATGTAAGACGTCCTGTTTTTCGGACTCGTTTTGGGCCAAATCAATGGCGTTGACGATAAAGAACATCTTATCCAGTTCGAACGCATCCTTGACGCGTCCGAGCTGGATGAGAAATTCCCGATCGGCTCGTGCGAAGGCATGATTAAAATAGGTCACGAATAAAATCGCATCGGCATCCTTGATGTATTCAAAGGCAACATCCGTATGACGAGCATTGATCGAGTCGGCACCCGGCGTGTCGACTAATGTAATCCCGAGGCGCGTCAACGGACTATCAAAATACAGATCGATGACATCGACAAAACAACTGAGGTGTTCTTTTGCGACGTAATCGGTGAACGTCTTCTGATCAACGGTTTGTGTCGTACCGATGAACGGGTGGACCGACGGATAACCGGTTAAGAAGGCGCGTAAAATGGAGACGTCACGTAAACGCTGTGCCGGTTGCGTCTGAATCCAAGTGACGGCCTCGGCTAAGGATGTGATCGATGTGTCGAAGACGCGGAGCGCGTCGTTTAATTCCTCGACTAAGTTCTGTTCGGACTTAAACGTGATGATCGCCGTTCCGTGTGGATGATGCGAACTGACGGGATTGATCCGGTTGATCGATGCTGTCGTCGGGTTAGGGGAGACCGGTAACACCGCTTGCCCGAGCAAGGCATTACAAAAGGACGATTTCCCAGCACTGAATGCGCCGAATAATGCAATCGTAAAGGTACTCGAGGAGACACGTGTGAGTTTGTCTTTCAGATAGGCGACAGTCTCCTCAAACCCTGTCACACCCGATAGAATCGTTTGAATCTGTTCGATCTTTTCCAGTGAATAGGTCCGTTCTTGTTTCACGTTGTTCGACACCGGTGCTTCTGCTGTGACGGCCACTTCCTGTTCCCTATCGATTGGCGTGAACGGTACTAACGTTTGTTCCGCCTCGATTAATGCTTGTCGCCACGTCACCAGTTGGTGGTGGGCTGCATCTAATTGTGTACTTGTCGGAGCGTCGGCTTGTTCAAGATACGTTTTGAGCATGTGACGGCTTTCGCGTTCAACAGTCAGCAGTTCACATTTCTGACGTAACATGTCTTGTTTGTTCCGCAAATCCTGTAAGACGGTTCCGTCCATTTGTTCGAGTTCCGTTCGAATGGCATCGCGCCACTGGTTGGTTTCTTTGACATACCACGCACTCGTATTGCTGACGACACGATTCGTAAACTGTAAGACGGATTCACCCGTAATGGTGATACCTTCTTGCAAAGCGTCTTCGACAACCCGTAATGGAGGGTCGAGCGGATAATGGTCGATTGACATGGCGTGTTGATCAGATAGACAGCCGGCTTCAGACAAGGATTGTTTCATCAGTTTCCGCAGGTGTAAGGAGATTTCCGAGGTTGCGACGGACTGATAGGCCCGTAATAGTTCGTCAGCGAGCTGCTGTTGAGTCGCCTGCGTTTTCTTTGTGCTTCTAAAAAATCCGACCTTGAACGACGTTTGCCGTGATTCTAAAAAACGTGTCATTTTCTCACGAAGCTCAAAAGGCATCAATGTAGCATTGCGCAGCAGGCTTTCACGATGTTGCGAAAAGCGGCTGACCCATTGTTCCGGAGACATCAAACGGATTTGCTGTTCGACTTGTTGCATGTCAGAAAATAAGGCTTCCTGATTTCGTTGATCTGCCGGTGTCAGCTGTTCCTGTACGGCTTGTTCCGCTTCTTCAATGCGCATCTCGAGATAAGCAACATGTTCAGCATGTAACGCCTCTAACGTCGTAGTGGCGGATTGTAACAGTTTTGGTTGAACGTCCCGGATACTCTGTTCGACCAGTTGCTTGACGGTCGCAAATTCGTTCTCCGGATGTGCTATGTCTCGCAGACTCGTGAAGAAAATTCCTTTTGGCTCGACACCATGTGCCACAAACGATTGAAAAACGGAACGTTTGAAGTCTTCGAAGGACAGTTCAGTTGATTGATGTTTATCAATTTGATTGACAATCAGATACAATTCGGGAACCGAAGCAAGTAACTCACGTGTGACCGTAAAGTTCAGCTCAGACTGGACATGATTATAATCCATGACATAAAAAATCAGGTCTGCTAAGTGCAAGGCAGATTCTGTCGAGATGCGGTGAGCATCATCCACAGAGTCGACGCCGGGTGTGTCCATTAAGACAAGTCCGTTTGGCAAGGTGGAGCCGGCATGCGTAATGTCAATCCGCTCGACGGTCCCGTCACGGCCTAGTGTCTCGAGGTGCGGTAAATCAGCAGGTGCTAGTTTAACAGAAGGGCGGTCATGGAAATGAACGATTGCCGCGTCTTGTTGATCCTGTTGTAGCGTCACGATGTTCGCACTTGTCGGAATCGGACTGGTCGGTAAAATCGATTCCCCCGTCAAGGCGTTGATCATACTCGATTTTCCAGCCGAAAAATGACCGGCAAAGGCAATCGTAAATTCACGTTTTAGCAATTTTGTTGAAAATTTATCTAATTTATCGAGTCGGAGTTGATCCGATGCAGGTTGGATAAGTGTTGTGAGAAGCGCCGTCGCTTCGATATGATTGGTTAACCGTTCTTCAAATGAGCGCATGCCAATGAAACCCCTTTCTAACAATCCTGTTTCAGTGTAGCACGCTTATTTTAGTCCCGTCATCTGTTCATCGGCAAGTTCCCATCATGGATTAGCCTGGAGACATCCAGACTGGCGAAATTTCAAAAATGGTTTATGATGAAAAAAGAGAAATGACATGAAAAAGTCGTTGATGGAAACAATCTGTATTACATATTATTCGAAAAACGGCTTGATTTCTCAGCGACGAGAAATCAAACCGTTGGAGTCAAATGGAGACGGGTGGTCAGGTCAGCCAGTTGTTTCCGGAACAATCATCTCGGACTCATCCGGACGCTCTTCCGTTGTCTGCATAAGGCGGAGCAAATGCAATTTAAACAGATACATGACAAGTAAATGGACATTGGCTTGGGTCGACTTGTAAATCATCCACGGCAACGCAGGAACATATTCATGGATGGCAATCAGACATTCCTGTGAACCCGGTATTTGTCGAAACTCGATCCGTCCTCTACTGTCCTCTTGCACTTGCGCAAACAGTCCGCCGGTGATCCGATACGTAGCTTGTTGCGCATCTTGGAACGGCTCTTTTGTTAATTCCAGTAACGGTGAATCAATAAAAGGCACGTGAATCTGAACGCGCGTCTCATCAGCTACATGTGAAGTCAGGAAAGGTTTGGCGAATGCAGACAACCAGGCGACATAATCATCGGCTGCCCAGTTCGCATCTCTACCTTCTGGAAGACGAACGCGTTGAACGGACCTTACATCGAGTGACGCTGGTTTCTTCGCAGCATGACCCGACTCTTTTTTCTGCTGTTTTTCTTCTTGTTCTTCTTTGATCGCCATTCGGACCGATTCCTCGAAGGTGATTTTTCCGTCACTGATACCATCGACCATCTTATCCGGATCAGCGACCATCTCATGAATCATACTCTCGACAAGCGGATACACGGTTTCCTTCGGTTCACCGGACACTAACGTGACCCAGAGACGAGAGAGATTAACCGTCATCAACGGCAAATCAAATGTGGGTTGTTTTTTACCCATGACTTCCGCAGTTTTTAAAATCATTTCTTTATATGTCATCGATTCCGGTCCACCGACATCGATGGCCCGATTTTTCAGATCTTCCCGTCCGACGCTTGCCCCTAGCGCATGAATGACATCGGGTAAGGCGATTGGATGTGTCTGATTCCGAGTCCATTCCGGAAGCAACATCACAGGAAGGCGTTTGACGAGTTTCGATAAAATCGGGAATGAAGACCCTTTTGGACCGACAATCAAGGCAGCCCGGATCGTCGTCACAGGTGTCCCGTAAGCACCGAGGACCCGTTCTACTTCTAAACGGCTTTTCAAGTGACGGGATAAATCTTCTGTTTCATCGGGAATGATGCCGCTTAAGTAAACGATTTGTTGAATATCATTTTCTTTTGCCGCGCGGGCATAGTTATCGGCTAAAATTAAATCCATGTCTTCAAATGAGCCTTGCGTCAACTTAGCGGACGGCATCATCGAATGGACCAAATATATCGCAATATCGGCACCCTTCAAGCCGTCAATCGTATCGTTGAGCGAAAATAAGTCACACGAACGCCACTCGACATGTGTCTCATCTTCCTTGTCATCGCCGTTTCGCGACAAAGCAATCACGTCATATTTTTTCTTTAACTCATTTAAAAGATTGTGTCCGATATATCCCGTTGCACCAGCGAGCGCAAGTCGTTTACGTGTTTGAGTCATCTGTTTTCCCCCTTGATTAGCACTACTTGATGAATTTACCCGAATCATTCCGTTCATAATCCCTTCAAAGTGTTTTAAAGAAATAACAGGCTTCATGAGTGCAAAACAGGGAAAAGGAAAAAGGGAGCGAATCAAGAAGGCAGCAGCAGGGAAATCTGCACATTTACTTTTAGTTTAGGGAGAGGGACGAAGATGAATGCAGTCTGTTTTTTAGATGAACCACATCATAAACGGTATCAAATGTTCTTAAGACGATTGAGTCCACGCAATCGGGCGAAACATCCATTTCAAGCGATCTTGTTTTTAGCGACCGGAAATCTACAACTGTTGCAATTATTCAGTGACTATTTTTTTCCGGAGTCGGGTGAGTTTTTTTACCAAGAATTGTTGGCTGAACCGATTGATAGTCAAGTAGTTGAAGTGGAACGTCAACTACTCGTCCAGCTGTATAATGGACGGACGACCTTGACGATCATCGAAGTCATCGACCGATTGGATACAAGAGAATTGAAATTGGCACTCGGAGCAATTCAAGTCCGATCATTTGGGGCAGATGAAGCAACGGTTCATCACTGAAAAATCAAGTGACCCGTGCCAAAAGAGAGTGAATCCTCGATTCGCTCTCTTTTTTTGTGGGAAATCATCTGTCCGAAGTATCGATCGCCAAAGTTAAAAATAAAAAAAGAATCATAAAAAGATGTTTGTGACATAAGTTTATTATCATAAAACGGTATCCGAATAAAAGCTAAGCTTGTTTATTAAGATTTGATTGAATGGGATGGGCGCTGGAAATAAGATGTAAGTAACAGGAAATGTGTGACTAACGGGACACGGATCGCTTACTGAAACGTGAGAGGAGTGAACGTATGCAACTCAAGCAATCGATTTATTTTCATTCGCCGATTTTCATTCAAAACATCCTAACGACGATCTACGGTCGGGTACTGTATCAAGAACGGTACGGACCGGTTTATCAAAAACGATTTCAAGAATTAAAAGAAAAAGAGCAGTTCCGTGTCCATGCTCAAAATGAGCAATTGACGCGATTGAATCAATTTTTAACATTTTGTCAGGCCTACAGTCCTTACTATCAAGAACTTTTTAAAAACCATCAGATTTCCTTACCTTTACAGCAACTCGAGGAATTAAAAATGATTCCGGTTTTGAGTAAGGAACTGTTGCGGACCCGCAATGCAGACATCCATGCCAAAATTCGGGCCCCGATTCTCGGGAAAACAGGCGGGACGACGGGGAAGTCGATTCAAGTCCACTATACAAAAGAAGACATGCAGATCCGGATGGCCCATCTTGACTACTTCAAATGGACGCATGGGGTTGAACGCGGTATGCGTCGTGCGAGTTTTACAGGGCAGACGCTCGCGGCGGCGACCCAAAAATCACCGGTATATTGGCGGATGAACAAAACAATCAATCAGATGTTGTTTACGATAAAAAATATCAATCCGCAGACGGCCGCTCTGTACATCGAACAATTAAACCGGTTTAATCCGGAGTCGATTGACGGACTACCCTCCGGGATGATTGAAGTCGCCCGTCATGCCAAAAAATACGGAATTCCCTGTACTTGCAGACCAAAAGCTATTTTTCCGACGGCCGAGATGATGACGCGAGAAGAACGTCACTTGATCGAAGAAGTGTTTCATGCACCGATTTTTGATCAGTACGCCTCTTCAGAAGGGGCGCCCATCGTCGCCGAATGCCGCTTCGGGAAAAAACATTTGCACTATGAAATGGGGATCATCGAGGTGGAAGAAGATGGTCAGATTCTCGTGACCAGTTTTGATACGCACGGGACCCCCCTTGTCCGGTATCGGGTCGGAGACCGAATGACGTTAAGTGAAGAGACGTGTCAATGTGGACATGCCGGACCGATTATTGCGTCCATTGATGGACGGGGGCGGAGCTTTATCCAGCTCAAAGATGGACATCGTATTTTTGAAGGCGAGCTCGCTGGTATCGTCCGTGCTTTTCCGAATTGTATTGAGCGTGTCCAGTATATTCAAGCAGATGAAGAAGAAATCGTCATGCTCTACGTACCGGACGAACGATGTTTCAGAGAAGAACATGAAAAAGAACTTTATTTTGTCCTGGAACGTTTGTTTGGCGGGCAAATGGAAGTCCTGTTACGAGCGGTTCCGGAAATTCCGAAAGAGATCAGCGGCAAGACATTGTTGATCAAACAATTGTTGCCGGAGGCACCGTAATGAAAAAAAACATAGGAAAAAGGTGGATTATCCCTTATTACAAAGGGATTTTCTGCTTTTTTAGTGAGCTGTAAAAAAAGAGGTGAATTGTTAAAAAAGGAAGGTGATGAGAGAATTTTGTCATGTCCTTGTCAGAATGCCGACTTAAGCTGAAGGTATCGAGAAACCAAAATCAAAGAAGACCGGTTGTCTAGTTGGATTGTCAACACTAAACTAGACAATCTTCTTAAGGAGTGATTGCTTGTAGCGAACGGGGCTTTGATAATCCAATGTACCGTGTATGCGAAGGTGGTTGAACCAATTCACGTAATCCTGGAACTCGCGTTCCAG
>NZ_JACSMT010000037.1:0-25892 GCF_018618815.1 Exiguobacterium sp. s128
TACGATACCGGGGTTTTCGCTTTTTTTCTATGTTCGATTTAAAATCCGATGGATTTTATGTGTCAACCACACCTTATGGTGATGAGCCATATATATACAAAAGTGTGTGAGGAAGGGGAAGTCAACGTGCGTCGTTTTCAACAATATCTCCTTCGAAGCTGGATTGTATTTTTCCTTGTCGTCATTGGAATAGATTTATTGGCGAAATCAAGGGATTACAATCCCAGCATCGATTTTTTTACATTTACGCTTGTCGTTGCACTCTCTACTATTTTTGTCATCGATCCCGTCCGCCGAAGACATATGAGTTTTACATTCCATTTTGGGTTCGTCCTGTTTACGTTCTTGACATACGGATTACTCTCGGCCATCTGTGTCGGACAATTGACGATGTTGATCTATCAGTTGCGAACGGTCCATACGGCCATCGGACGCCGACGGATGCTACATAACTACCCGTTTAATGTCACGCTTGAACTATTGCTGATCCTACCAGCGGGACTTGCCTACAATGCGTTAGGCGGAACCCATGGAAAAGATTTTGCATTGATCGGCAACATTGGACCCTTGCTCGTCATGGTCTTGATTTTATGGTTGGTCTTATTGTTCCAATATAGATTGTCTCACTTTTTACTGGGTGAAAATATTCCGAGCAATGTCATGTTGCCGTTACTCCGATTTGAAGCAGTCGTCATCGCGGCTGAATTATTGTTTGGTATCTTCAGTACATTGATGGTCCAGAACAATGGGAACAGTGGACTTGTCATGACGGCGTTTGCGTTGTTCATCATCAAGCGGTCACTTGGAAGTTCCGTCCATGCGAGCGACCGGATCGAGCACTGGGAACAAATCGAACGCTTAAAAGAAGCCGCCTGGAAGGACGGGGACGCCCAGTTCATCATCGAGCGTTACTTACGGCAGTTAAATCATTTTGTCCGTCCAGACATTGCGTGGATCAAGTTTGATTTTAGTGAAGGAAATCCGATTTATTATTCGTTAAAGGACGGACGGAAATTAAAGGCCGATCACGTTCGGGGTATCATCATCGAAGAGATCATTGAAGAAAAAGACGAAGTCTTGTTATACGGGATGCAACAGGAATGGGACATTCGATTATACGATTGTATCCCGGAAGAAACCCAATCAATTTTATTCATTCAGCCGGAAGCGACGGAAAAAATCAACTGTTCGTTATTTCTAGCATCCGAAGCGAGTGGTGAATTCACAAAAGATTTTGGTTATGAGCTTTATCGGGCTCTTCGTGTCTTGTCCTGGGCCGTCGAACGGGCACAGGAACGTGAGCGGCTCTTGACGGACAGCCGGACCGATGCGATGACGAAATTACCGAACTACCGCGCCTTACAAGAATGGGGCGATCGGCGGATCCGTCAACGGGACTTATATCCGTTCTCGGCTTTAATGATCGATTTAGACCACTTTAAACAAATTAATGATACGTATGGACACGAAGTCGGTGATGTCGTCTTGTTTGAAGTCGCCAAGCTGTTGATGCAGGCGACGCGTATCACGGATCTTGTGGCACGTTACGGAGGGGAAGAATTTGTCGTCTTGTTACCAAATACGGATCTTGAATCCGCGCAAATCGTGGCGGAACGGATTCGCGAGACGTTACATGCCAACCCGGTTCGGATTGAAGACAATCAATTAAAGATTACGGCAAGTATCGGCATTGATACATTAAACGAGTTAGGTGATCTAGCGAGCCTGATCCGGAACGCAGACCGAGCGATGTATATCGGAGCGAAGTTCCAAGGGCGGGACCGTGTCGCATCGTATCAAGAATGGAAAGAACGTGTAATATGAAAAGAACCGTCGACATCGTCGACGGTTCTTTTCATATTGAAGGGTTTAAGCGGTCGCTGACGACTTCGGTCAGGTTAACGTCCGTAGGAGTCGATTGAGATTATAGAAGACTGTGAGCGCGTTCAGGGAGTGGTTTGAAATAAGGTATCGTTCCGTTCACATCTGTTCCTCAGACGAGAACAGGGGACAGATTTCAAATCCGTCCCCTGTTGTATAGGAAGAGCAGCGTGTGAGCCGGTCTTTTTTTGTATCTAATGATCTAGTGGTTTTTAAAATGAAAAATAAAGGCAAGATTATTGGGCGTGTTGTTTACTGATCCGAATTTCACTTTCAATGGCATGAATCGCAGCTGACCATGAACCGTAACGGTGAAGTAAGGCTTTCGTAGAAGGCTTATTATTACGTTTTGCCCATTCACGGTACGCTTCGAAAGAGAGCGAGAAACCAACTTCTTCAATCGCTTGTCGGAGCGAAGCCGCGAGTTCGGCTTTCGAATAGGTGACACTGGCTTCTAAGCCGGCAGCCGTACAGGCGTCATGCCACGATCCGAACATTTTCACGATATGATAATGACTCGGTGCATGATGAACGGATTTTCGCCACATCTGGTATTTCTTTAATGTAATCGTTGATCCGACGTCTTGGGCATAACGGTGGAATGACTTTAAGATTTCATCTTTTGTATATTTCGGAGCGCGTTCGAGTTCTTCCGGTTGCTGGTCGATGTGCCATTCGTACCCAGCTGCAGATAATGCTTCCGGCCAGGAACCAAACTGGCGAATGATGGTCTCTGGTTGAGGCCATCCATGTTCGATGGCATAGCGACGATAAATCGTCCGACGGGGACGGTCCTGAATCAGCTCACCTAAGGCCTGGATCGCTTGAATCATTTCCAGTTGTTCTTCCGTCCATGTTTGTTGACTCGTAAGTACACGTTGTTTCAAGGGTGAGTCCTCCTTCCTAGTCGATCGTAATAGTTGAGGCAAAAGTCCTCTGTATAGAATATATCGGCACATTTCCATTAATTATGAATAATTACCGTGAAATACTGTAAATAAAGTGAAAATCATTCTTCAGCTAAGTATAAATGGAAGTAATTCAAATGAAAACAGAATGTTGACAATTTTTAATGTTAATTCTGAAAACAGTACATTTGTCTCATATGGAAAAAAAGACCAGACTCGCATGGGGCGAGACTGGTCTGAAGTGGTACTTATTTCCCTTCGATGTACGTCCATTTGAACGAAGTATCCGCACCGACTTTGTGATTAACGATTCCTTTGACGTAAGGTTTACGTAAGAGAGAAGCACCACGTTGGTACATGACGGAGATGGCTTGGTCGTCTTCAAGCAAGACTTTCTCAGCGTCTTTGAGTGACTGCCAGCGTTTCTCAGCATCCGTTTCCTTCATCGCTGATTTGATGAGTGAATCGTACTGATCGCTCGAATACTTACCACGGTTATACGGTCCATCTGTCATCCACATATCGAGGAATGTCATTGGATCCTGATAGTCAGGTCCCCAACCAGCGAATGAAAGTTCGAATTCACCTTTTGATTCAAGCTCCAGCTTGTTCTTGAACGGTTGTTGTTTGATTGTGACTTCAAGACCTGGCAGGTTTTTCTCCCACTCGCCTTTGAGATACTCAGAGATTTTTTTCGAGTTGTCATCATCGTATGAAAGAAGCTCAAGCTTGACCGTTTTCTTACCGACATCTTTCAGGCCTTTTTCGAATGATGCTTTTGCCGATGATGCGTCGAATGAACCAAAGCCTTCGTTACCGTCACGGAAGTCTTTTCCGTCCGGACCTTTAGCAAATTCTTTTGGCACATAGTAGTAAGCAGGAATCGATCCGTTGTTCAGGAGGACTTTTGCCATCTGCTCTTTGTCGTAACCCGAATCGATTGCTTTTCGGATGTCTTTGTTTTTAAGCAGTTCGTTTTTGAAGTTCATTTGGATGTAGTACATCGATGCGTCAAGTCGTGTATCGAACTCTTCGCTGTCTTTGTACTGATCGACGAACTCACTTGTCAGACCGACCGTATCGATGTCGCCTTTTTCATAGAGGTTGACGGCAGTCGAAGTTTCTTTAACAACCTTGTAGTTGACTTCTTCGAGTTTGACAGCATCTGCATCCCAGTATTGATCGTTTTTCTTGTAGCTCCAGCCGACTTCTGTTTTCCAGTCCGTCAATTGGAATGGTCCGTTGTAAAGGAAATTTTCCGGATTCGTTGCGAAATCTTTTCCTTTTTCTTCGACGAATTCTTGTTTAAGCGGCATGAATGAACCGAAGCCCGTCAACGCTTTGAAATATTCAGCAGGTTGTGTCAATTTAACTTCCAGTGTCTTGTCGTCAACAGCCTTGACACCGACGTCAGCTGGTTTTCCTTTACCTGTGTTGTAAGCTTCCGCGCCGTCGATGACATACATGATGTACGCATATTGTGATCCGCTTTTTGGATCAAGGACACGTTTCCACGCATATTCGAAGTCTTTTGCCGTGACGTCACTGCCGTCCGACCATTTAGAATCACGTAATTTGAATGTGTATGTAAGACCATCTTCAGAGACGTCTACACTTTCAGCGACACCAGGTGTTGCTTCTTGTTTCTCGTCAAGACGGAACAGACCTTCTTGGACGTTATTGAGGACTGTGAATGAAACGGAGTCCGTTGCCACCGTCGGGCTGAGTGCCGGGATGTCTGAACCGCTTGTCAGGTTAAGGACCTGTTTGTCTGATGCCTTTTTCGTGTCGGTCGAACCAGACGTGTCTTTTGAATCATCTGTAGAGGTACAAGCAGCGAGGCTTGATCCAGCGATTGTTAGAGCACCAACGAGTGCAAGTGTTTTTTTCTTCTTCATAATGATAAGTTCCCTCCCAAGAATGAATATATATGATTGAAAAATGAGTACCGATTAGAATAGCGATCCGGTGTCCTATAAAAAAATAAGAGGGGTCATCGCCTTTTATTTTGTTGAAGGAAAGCACCGGATCAACTTGTTACCAATAATAAATACAATATTCAGAAAAATCAATATCTTATTTTCAGATTATTTCAAAATTATTAAAATTTCGTGTGTTATCAACGTTTTTTTTGTAAAAATAAATTTTTTTTCAAGGATAATATTGGGAGGTGAAGATGATTATGAAAATTAAAACACGCTATCAGCAATAGCGTGTTTGAGGTGGGTCAGTTGAGTTGATCGAGGAAGGAAAGTGCTTCTGTGACATGATCTTTGACTTTGACGGACCGCCATTCCTGAATCAATTCACCGGCTTCATTGATTAAAAATGTGGAACGATTGATTCCATAATATTCCTTACCGTAGTTTTTCTTGAGCTGCCAGACACCATATTGTTCACAGACGCTGTGGTCGACATCCGATAAAAGTTCAAAAGGAAGTTCGTATTTTGAGATAAAGTTCTGGTGCCGTTTCTGGCTGTCGGCCGAGACACCGAGAATGACCGTATTTTTAGCAGAAAAGGCTTCCGTTGCATCACGGAAATCACAGGCTTCGGTCGTACAGCCCGGTGTAGAATCTTTTGGATAAAAGTAGAGAACGACTTTTTTTCCGCGATAATCGCTCAACGAAATCAGTTCTCCTTGTGCATTCGGAAGGGTAAAATCAAGTGTGCTCATAGTAGTTCCTCCTTAACCAAGTTCCATGTTTAATTGGTCGGCGTATTTTTCAAGTTTCTTTTGCAAGCTTTCCTTTAAGGGATCAAGGGCGATCAAATATTTTTCGAAGTCTGTTCCGGCTTTTGCCGTCTTCAGCAACAAGGCTTGTTCATCACGGTACCAGTCGGCGTAATCTTCATAATAGTCGACCAGCGTCTCTGGATTCCCTTCATTGCCAAGCGCTTGACCGTAAATCATCAGGATATTACTGTTCATCTCAAGCGCCATATAATCCGTCTGGGCATTGACGCGTGTGAAGACTTCATCCTGTTGATCTTCCTTCGTATTACCGACTGCTTCCGCTGCTTTCGCGTTGACACCATATTCATCGGCATTAAAGGAATCGAACATCGAGGCGAGCGTCGTAAAGACGGCAGGCTCAAACGTCGTCGGTACGATGACGACTTTCCATGCATCATCTTGCTTCAGGAACAGCTTTGATGCTCGGTTTGGCAGCGGGGAGCCGTCTTCATCATTAAACTCGTGAATGATGTACGCCACGTCCCCTTTCTGAAAACCTTTGACGACCTTACCCGGTTTGATTTTTAAGTTTTTAGCACCAAGCATGGCAGGGCGGAGTAATTTTTCATCTCCTGTATATTCAACCCGGGCAAGGGCCTTGGCGTCAGCCGTACCGGACTGTCCGACGGTTTGTTGGTACGTCTTGTAGACGTCGAGGACGTCTTGACTTGCCTGTTTGGTTTGTTTCGTTTCCGTGGACTTCGGGGATTCAGTATCAGTAGACGGGGCAGAATTGTTTCCGCATCCGACGAGGATGAGACTCGTTGATGCCAGTATCGTCAGCAATCGTTTCATTTCTGGTTCCTCCTAATGAAAAACATCAATACTCTGTGTCTTCACCATACAGGAAATTCGCTTTTTTGAGTAGGGAATAGGTACACTAACATAAAGGAGAGTGGGTTCAAGATGAAAATTCACGTAACAGATGAGGCATTACAGTATTTTAAAGAAGAGATGGAAGCAAAAGAAGGCGATACGATCCGTTTCTTCGCGAAATACGGCGGTTCAACGGATTTAACGCAAGGATTCTCAGTTGGTGTCCACATGGAAGCGGTGGACCGGGCGGCGGTCGAAGAAGTCGTCGACGGGATTCATTTCGTCGTATCGGATCAAGATGACTGGCTCTTCCAAGGACAAGATGTCCAAGTATCCGTTCAAAACGAAGAGATCGTCTTTTCCCAAGCGAAACAATAAGTGGAGAATGAAGGGGACCAAATCGGTCTGCTTCATTTTTTTTGTCTAGAATAATTGTAAGCGACGACATGCTTCTGTACAATGGAGAATGTAAGCGATTAAAAGCAAGTATAAAGGGGGAATAGAGATGATTCCGTACAAACACGAACCATTCACGGACTTCTCACAAGAAGCAAACAAGAAAGCGTTCGAAGAGGCGCTTGAACTTGTATCAAAAGAGCTTGGCAAGGATTATCCACTCGTCATCGGGGGAGAACGTGTGACGACAGAGGACAAAATCGTTTCTGTCAATCCGGCAAACAAAGAAGAAATCGTCGGACGCGTCTCAAAAGCAACACAGGCACACGCTGAAGATGCGATGCAGGCGGCAGTCAAAGCATTTGAGACGTGGAAATTCGTTAATCCGAGTGTTCGTGCGGACGTCTTATTCAAAGCGGCGAACATCATCCGTAAACGAAAACATGAATTCTCAGCCTATCTCGTCAAAGAAGCAGGTAAACCATGGAACGAAGCGGATGCGGATACAGCAGAAGCGATCGACTTCCTTGAGTATTATGCACGTCAGATGCTTATCTTAAAAGAAGGTAAAAAAGTTGAAAGCCGTCCGGGCGAATACAACCGGTACGACTACATTCCACTTGGCGTCGGCGTCATCATCTCACCATGGAACTTCCCACTCGCGATCATGGCAGGAACAGCGGTTGCTGCGATCGTGGCAGGTAACCCGATTCTCTTGAAACCGGCATCGACGACACCGGTCGTCGCTGCAAAATTCGTTGAAGTCATGGAACAGGCGGGCCTTCCGGCTGGCGTCTTGAACTTCATTCCAGGACCAGGCGCGGAAGTCGGAGATTACCTCGTCGATCACCCGAAAACACGTTTCATCAGCTTCACGGGTTCACGTGATGTCGGACTCCGCATCAACGAACGTGCTTCAAAATTGAACGATGGTCAAATCTGGCTCAAACGCGTTATCGCGGAAATGGGTGGAAAAGACACGATGGTCATCGATGAGTCGGCTGATCTCGACTACGCGGCAGACATGATCACAAAAGCGGCATTTGGTTTCTCAGGACAAAAATGTTCAGCGTGTTCACGTGTCGTCGCACTCGATTCTGTTTACGACGAGTTGCTCGCAAAAGTCGTCGAAAACACAAACAAACTCAGTATCGGTAACCCGGTTGACGTGACGAACAACGTTGGACCTGTCATTGATGCAGCAGCTTTCAAGAAAATCACATCGTACTTCGATGTCGCAAAACAAGAAGGACGGATTGCAGCAGGTGGTACGGCGGATGATTCTACAGGATACTTCGTTTCTCCGACAATCGTCGCTGACGTGCAACCGACCGATCGTCTGATGCAAGAAGAAATCTTTGGACCAGTCGTTGCCTTCACGAAAGCAAAAGACTTCAAAGAAGCGATCGACATCGCGAACAACACAGAGTATGGTTTGACGGGTGCCGTCATCACTCAAGACCGTACGAATCAGGAATACGCGCGTGCGAACTTCCATGTCGGTAACCTCTACTTCAATCGTAGCTGTACGGGCGCAATCGTTGGGTACCAACCGTTTGGCGGATTCAACATGTCAGGAACGGATTCCAAAGCAGGCGGACCGGATTACTTGACTTTACATCTTCAAGCAAAAACTACTTCTGAAATGTTCTAAAATGATGTTTAATAGATGAAACGGGTATGCGACCTGCATATCCGTTTTTCTTTAGAAAAGGGGGAGCACGAGATGATCGGAATGTGGTTCGCGATTTTGTTGTATCTGGGTTTGATGGTCACGCTAGGCGTCGTCGCGTATTATCGAACAAAAAACATGAATGATTATATGCTTGGAGGACGGACGATTGGACCTGTCGTCACAGCGCTCTCAGCAGGGGCAAGTGACATGAGTGGGTGGTTGTTGATGGGATTACCCGGCGCGATGTTTGCAACTGGTCTGTCCAGTGGTTGGATCGTCATCGGATTATTACTAGGGGCTTATGCCAACTGGTTACTCGTTGCACCACGTCTGCGTGCTTATACGGCATATGCCGGGGACGCCATAACGATTCCCGACTACTTTGAAAAACGATTCCACGATAAAAGTGGTGTCCTGCGTACAGTTTCAGCTGGAGTTATCTTAATATTCTTTATAATGTACGCATCAAGCGGTTTTGTCGCCGGCGGTCGTTTGTTTGAATCGGTCTTCGGGCTCGAATATACAACCGGCTTATGGATTTTGGCAGGTGTCGTCATCGCCTATGTCTTCCTCGGCGGATTCCTCGCTGTCAGTTGGACGGACGTCGTCCAAGGAATGATCATGGTCATCGCCTTGTTGATCGTCCCAGCGGTCACGTTGACACTCAGTGGTGGGATCAATGAGACACTCGAGACGATTCGCTCGACGGATGGTTCAAAACTCGAGTTGTTCAAAGGAACGACAGTCATCGGGATCGTCTCCTTGCTGGCCTGGGGACTCGGTTATTTTGGTCAGCCGCACATCATCGTCCGTTTTATGGCGATTCGTAACCTTCACGAGATGAAAACAGCTCGTCGGGTCGGAATGATTTGGATGACGTTTTCAATCGTCGGAGCGATGGTGACGGGCTTGTTCGGATACGCTTACTTTACACAACAAGGTGGCACGCTCAACAATCCGGAGAACGTCTTCATTCAATTGTCGCGTGATCTTTTCCCAGGGTTCGTAACGGGCTTGTTGCTTGCAGCGTTACTTGCTGCAATCATGTCGACGATCTCGACGCAATTGCTCGTCTCGTCGAGTGCCGCAACAAACGATTTCTATCAACGTTTCCTGAAACGAAATGCATCGGATAAAGAGTTGATGGTCATGGGACGCGTCATGGTTCTTGTCGTCGCACTCCTTGCGATTGCTTTATCGTTTGGTGCTCAGAAATCGATTCTGACACTCGTGGGTTATGCCTGGGCTGGATTCGGTGCTGCGTTTGGACCGGTCGTCTTGTTCAGTTTATTATGGCGCCGGATGAATAAAACAGGAGCACTTGCTTCGATGGTGACAGGATCTGTCGTCGTCATTGCCTGGATTTTAGTCAAACTGTATGTCAAAGATTTACCGTTTTATATCTCGGAGATGTATGAGATGATTCCAGCTTTCCTCGCTTCGACGGTTGCACTCGTTGTCGGCAGTCTCTTGACGAAAGCACCAAGTCAAGCGATCTATGATGAATTCGATGAAGTGCAGGCACAACTCAAAGGAGCGGAACAACAACGTAAAGTCGTGTAATGATTACGAAAAGAATGTCTGGTGCCTCGTGCGCCGGGAATTCTTTTTCTATAAAAGAAACTAACTTAGTGAACATATCTTTACATAAAACATATATGTTGCCTATACGCAAAAAAAGCGTATACTAACAACTAAAGAGAGGTGAGGCAAATGGCGAGTCAACCCATCGTTCCAGTGGAGCGTTTGAAAAAAAGACACTATATCGGACCGGCTTTCGTCGCTGCCGTCGCTTACCTCGATCCGGGGAATTTTGCGACGAACATGACGGCAGGAGCCCAGTACGGATTTTTACTGCTATGGGTAATTGTCGCCGCGAACCTGATGGCCGTGATGATTCAGACGCTGTCGGCGAAACTGGGGCTGGTCAGCAATACGAGCCTTGCGGAAGTCATCCGGGATGAACTGTCGCCGGTCATGCGAATCATTTATTGGGCGCAGGCTGAACTCGTCGCGATGGCAACGGATTTAGCGGAGTTCGTCGGAGCGGCACTCGGTTTTAACCTGCTGTTCGGCATCGATTTGAAAATCGCTGCCTTGCTGACGGCGGTTGCTTCGTTCATCATTCTTGGATTTGAACGGAAAGGGTTACGGCATTTTGAAGCTGTCATCGGAGCATTGGTCCTGGTCATCGCTCTGGCATTTGCAATTCAGGTCATCGAAGTTAAACCGGTCCTGCGCGATGTCGCCGGGGGATTGATTCCCGGATTTTCCGGAACGTCGAGCATTGTGCTCGCAGCAGGGATGCTCGGGGCAACGGTCATGCCGCATGCGATTTACCTCCATTCCGATTTAACGAAACGCCGGATGGGAAACATTGCTGATAAAAAAGGTTTGTTACGGATTCAGAAGATGGATATTTGGGCGGCGATGTTGATTGCGGGGGCTGTCAACGGCGCGATGCTTATCATTGCCGCGACGGTTTTCTTCGGGACGAGCCAACAGGCCGAGACACTGGAAAGTATTTTTCACGGACTCGGGACGTCGCTCGGGGGCACGGCACCTTATCTGTTTGGCGGAGCGCTGTTGATTTCCGGACTCGCCTCGTCGAGTGTCGGAACGATGTCCGGGGATGCCATCATGCGGGGATTCCTGAAGATGGAGATTCCGATCTTCCTCAGACGCAGTATCACGATGTTACCGGCCATCATCTTATTGTTATCCGGTTTTGACCCGACCCGTGCGTTGATTTGGAGCCAGGTCGCATTATCGTTCGGAATTCCGTTTGCTTTAATCCCGTTAATTCGTGCGACATCAAGTGAACGCATCATGGGCAAATATAAAAATCAGCGGTTAACGAAAGGGATTGCCTGGACGATCGTCAGTATCGTCATCGTCTTCAATGTCTATCTGCTGGGTGACCTTTTATTTTGAATAATCAGATTTCTTGTTTTGCTTACCGGCAGCTTGGGTAATTCATAACTAGAAGCTTTCTGCCCGGAAGCTTTGCTACCCCTATAAGGACGATGGTGCGGACCTCCCCCCGATGCACCATCGTCTTTTTTGTCTGGACAAAAAGTGCTATGATTAGAAATAGTGTAAAATATATTGAAAAAGTTCCGGAGGTGGAATCAGATGGCAAAGATTAATGAAGAACAAGTCCGCCATGTGGCGCATTTAGCACGTCTCGCCGTAACAGATGAAGAGGTTCAACAATTTACCGTTCAACTTGAGAAGATTCTCGGGTTTGCTGAACAATTAAATGAGCTCGATACGACTGGTGTCGAACCGACGACACACGTCCTCGATCTCAAAAACGTCTTGCGTAAAGACGAAGTACGCCCGTCGCTCCCGCGTACGGAAGTAGAACGACTCTCACCTGATTGGGAAGACGGACAAGTCCGTGTCCCGGCAGTATTCGAATAAGGAGGAGACCACCGATATGTCACTTTTTGAACATGGTGTAAAGAACTTACACACACTCGTCAAAGACGGAGAAGTCAAAGTATCCGAACTTGTCCAGGAATCCTTTGACCGGATTGACCGCGTCGACGGAAATATCGGCGCATTTTTATCATTAAACGAAGATGCTTTCGAACAGGCAAAACGGATGGACGAGATTGCGAAACACGAAGCAAACCCATTATTCGGTTTGCCGATTGGTGTTAAAGATAACATCGTCACGAAAGGGATGACGACGACATGCGGTTCGAAGTTCCTCGAAAACTTCGTTCCGGCACACGATGCGACAGTCGTCGAATGGCTGCATGAAGCAGGAGCCGTCACAATCGGGAAACTCAACATGGACGAGTTCGCAATGGGATCGTCAAATGAAAACTCGGCTTACAAGCCGGTCCGTAACCCTTGGAATACGAAACACGTCCCTGGTGGCTCATCAGGCGGCTCAGCAGCTGCTGTCGCGGCTGGAGAAGTCTTGTTCAGCCTTGGTTCGGATACGGGTGGTTCAATTCGTCAACCGGCCGCTTACTGTGGTGTCGTCGGATTGAAACCGACTTACGGTCTCGTTTCGCGTTACGGTCTCGTCGCCTTTGCATCGTCACTTGACCAAATCGGTCCATTGACACGGACGGTCGAAGACAATGCGTACTTGCTCAGCGCGATCGCCGGTCATTGTGAGATGGATTCGACGTCAGCGAATGTCAACCCGACCGATTACACGCAAGCATTGACAGGTGATATTAAAGGACTCAAGATTGCCGTCCCGAAAGAGTACTTCGGCGAAGGAATCAGTGAAGGCGTTAAAGAAAATATCCGTGCCGCAATCAAGAAACTTGAATCGCTTGGCGCGACAGTCGACGAAGTCTCGCTTCCGAACTCGAAATATGCACTTGCAACGTATTACCTGCTCGCTTCTTCAGAAGCTTCATCTAACTTGGCACGTTTCGACGGAATCCGATACGGTGTCCGCGCTGAAGCGGATGCACTCGAAGATGTCTTCAAGTATTCGCGCGCTCAAGGTTTCGGTGACGAAGTCAAACGCCGGATCATGCTTGGCACGTATGCCCTGAGCTCAGGCTATTACGATGCCTACTATAAAAAAGCACAACAAGCACGGACGTTGATCAAACAAGACTTTGACCAGGTCCTTGCCAACTACGATGTCATCATCGGACCAACAGCACCGACGCCAGCCTTTGAACTTGGTGCACAAAACGATGATCCGGTCACGATGTATGCCAATGATATCTTGACGATTCCAATCAACTTGGCAGGTGTGCCGGCGATTTCGGTCCCAGCCGGTTTTGTTGACGGATTACCGGTCGGTCTGCAAATCATCGGAAAACACTTTGACGAGGCGACGATTTATCGTGCTGCGCATGCATTTGAGCTTGCGACCGGCGGATTCGCGCTTCCGAAGTTATAAAGGAGAATGCCTTATGAACTTTGAAACGGTCATCGGTATTGAGGTCCATGCCGAATTAAATACAAATACAAAGATGTTTTGCGGCTGTGCCCGGGAATACGGGGCAGAAACAAATACAAAAACATGCCCGATCTGTCTCGGACATCCCGGCGTCCTGCCGAAAATTAACGAAAAAGCGGTTGAACTCGCGGTTCGTGCTGCCATGGCGTTAAACTGTTATGTCGCCGATCAAACGAAATTCGACCGGAAAAACTATTTTTATCCGGATACACCGAAAGCTTATCAAATTTCGCAGTTTGATCAGCCGATCGGTTTTGACGGCTACATCGATGCTGAGGTCGACGGCGAAACAAAACGTTTCCGGATCGAACGTGTCCACCTCGAAGAAGATGCCGGGAAGATGAACCATACCGGTGCCAACCATTCGGTCGTCGACTTCAACCGGACAGGTGCCCCGTTGATTGAGATCGTCAGTGAAGCGGACATGCGCTCACCAAAAGAAGCGGTCGCTTACCTCGAACGTCTTAAGGAAGTCCTGCAATACGCCGGTGTCTCGGACGTCAAGATGGAAGAAGGTTCGTTACGCTGCGACTGTAACATCTCCGTCCGTCCATACGGTCAAGAGAAGTTCGGAACAAAAACCGAGCTGAAGAACTTGAACTCGTTCGGAAACGTCTTAAAAGGTCTTGAGTTTGAAGAAGACCGTCACCGTAAATTGTTGTTATCCGGCGGCGTCATGCGTCAGGAAACACTCCGTTTTGATGAAACGAAAAAACAAACGGTCTTGATGCGGGTGAAAGAAGGCGCATCCGATTACCGTTACTTCCCGGAACCGGATCTCGTTAAGCTGGTCCTCGATCACGACTGGAAAGAAGCGATCCGCGCCGGTATTCCGGAATTACCGGATGCCCGTCGTGTCCGTTACCAGGAAGCGCTAGGTCTGTCGGCGTATGATGCGAAACAATTGACGGTCACACGTGAGATGGCCGAGTACTTCGAAGCGACGATCGCAGCCGGTGCTGAACCGAAAGCCGCTGCCAACTGGACGGTCGGGGAAGTCCAAGGTCACTTGAACAAATCGACGGAAACGTTCGACACGATCAAGCTGACACCGGCCCGTCTCGCGGAAATGATCGAATTGATCGCCGGCGGCACGATTTCCTCGAAAATCGCGAAACAAGTTTTCACGGCCGTCATCGAACAAGGTGTCGAACCGCGTGCTTACGTCGAAGAACAAGGACTCGCACAAATCTCGGACGAAGGACTCCTTCGCGGACTGGTCGTCGAGATGTTTGAAGCAAATCCGGCGGTTGTCGAAGAACTCGTCAACGGCCGTGACCGGAAAAAAGGTTTCGTCATCGGTCAAATCATGAAAAAGACAAAAGGAATGGCGAATCCGGCACTGCTCGATCAGCTGTTCTACGAAGAACTCGAAAAATTAAAATAAGTCCTGCTGAAGCACTGCTCTCCTCTCTTAAACCAAGAGAAGGAAGCGGTGCTTCTTTTTTTTGCCTTTGTAATGTGCCGGTACTTCATGTAAAATAAAACAGTTATGTATCAAATGGATCGGTTGAGTAAAAAAGGAGAAAATCTTATGAGACCTAGAGCGCGAGTGATTTATAACCCGACTTCCGGGAAAGAGATGGTAAAGCGTAATCTGCCGTATATCTTAGACCGGCTGGAAGCAGCGGGTTATGAGACTTCCGTCTATTCGACGAAAGCGGTCGGTGACGCGACGTATGAAGCAGCACGGGCCTGTGAAGCTGAATTTGACCTTGTCGTTGCTGCAGGTGGAGACGGTACGTTAAACGAAGTGATCAGCGGGATGGCATCGTATCCGGTTCGTCCGAAGTTAGGTGTCTTGCCAGTCGGAACAACAAATGATTTTGGGCGGGCGATGCGAATTCCGCTGACGATTGAAGGCGCGATGGACGTCATCTGTACGGGTTACACGATGCCGGTTGACATCGGCAAAATCGAAGGGACGACAGGAACGCATTACTTCATCAACATCGCAGGTGGTGGCATCATGACCGAACTATCGTACGAAGTTCCGTCAAAACTC
The DNA here is from genome assembly GCF_018618815.1 of Exiguobacterium sp. s128. Taxonomy (NCBI): domain Bacteria; kingdom Bacillati; phylum Bacillota; class Bacilli; order Caryophanales; genus Exiguobacterium; species Exiguobacterium sp. s128. The sequence goes on from NZ_JACSMT010000037.1 coordinate 15,364, forward strand.
AAGACGGCGCTCGGACAGTTGGCGTATTACGTCAAAGGGATGGAGAAGCTCCCGCAAATCCGTCCGACGTATGTCGAGCTGGAACATGAACGTGGCATCTTTAAAGGCGAAGTCATGCTCTTTTTGACATCAAATACCAATTCCGTAGGTGGGTTCGAGAAACTTTCACCGAATGCTTCTCTCAATGATGGACGTTTTGATTTATTCATTTTGAAAAAATGTAATCTCGTCGAGTTAATCCGCGTGATGCGGTTGGCGTTAAAGGGAGATCATTTCTCTGATCCATGTATTGAACATGTGACGACGTCGTTTGTCCGGATGCGAAATACATCCGAGATGAGCTTGAACATCGATGGTGAGTTCGGCGGAATCTGTGAAGGTGAGATGACGAATCTTCGGTCGCATTTTGAAGTGATGACGCCGAAGTTCCGGATCGACGAGATGGAAACGATCAATTTACAGCTACAGGCACAAGAACAGGAAACGAATCTCGCGTAAAGCGCGGGATTTTCTAGGAGGAAAACAATATGATTCCAGTACAAAAAAACGATGAGCACGTCGTCGAGATCGTCGATTTGACGCACGACGGTTCAGGTGTCGCGCGGATTGACGGCTATACGGTCTTTATTCCAGGGGCATTACCAACGGAACAAGTAAAAGTCAAAATCACGAAAACGACGAAATCCTATGGTTTCGGCCGGATCATCCGTCAAAAGACAAAGAGTGTCGATCGTGTTGAGCCACCATGCCCGGTCTATAACCAGTGCGGCGGCTGCCAACTGCAACACCTTTCATACGAGGCGGAACTCCAGTTCAAACACAATCGTGTCCGTGACGCATTTGCTCGTCTTGCGGGTCTTGAGATTCCGGTTCACGAAACAATCGGGATGGAAGATCCATGGGGATACCGCAATAAAGCACAGGTACCTGTCGCTTTCCAATCAAACAAGTTGATGGCTGGTTTCTATCAAAAACGGAGTCACCGCATCATCGATATGGATTATTGTTTGATCCAAAACAAAGAAAACGACGAAGCGATCCAAGCTGTTCGCAAAGTCTTGGCAGATCTTAAAGTACCTGCTTACGACGAAAAGAAAAACAGTGGTGTCATCCGTCATATCATGGCACGTCACGGCTACCATACAAACGAATTGATGATCGTCCTCGTGACGAAAGTCAAACAGTTGCGTGGTGTCGATAAAATCGTCGAAGGTATCTTAAAAGCCGTCCCGAATGTCACATCGATCCAGCACAACATCAATCCGGATGAGACGAACGTCATCTTAGGAAAACGTAATATCGTCCTTCATGGACCGTCTGTTATCCGTGACCAAATCGCTGGATTGACATACGAAATCTCACCGCATTCCTTCTTCCAGGTCAATCCGTTACAAACGGAAAAATTATACGGAAAAGCGCTTGAATACGCTCAGTTAACTGGCGATGAAATCGTCGTCGATGCATACTGCGGCATCGGTTCGATTTCGTTATCCCTGGCGCAACAAGCAAAACACGTCTACGGCATCGAAATGGTCCCGCAAGCGATCGATGACGCGCGTCGGAACGCAAAAGCCAACGGAATCAATAACGTTTCGTTTGAATATGGCACGGCGGAAACGGTCATGCCGGCGCTCGTCAAAAACGGTATCAAACCGGACGTCATCGTCGTCGACCCACCACGTAAAGGCTGTGACGAAGAATTCTTGCGTGCTGCTGCTGAAGTCGCACCAAAACGTATCGTCTACGTGTCATGTAATGCGTCGACGCAAGCACGTGACGCGAAGTTGCTTGCTGAGCTTGGTTACAAGTTGATGGAAGTCACACCAGTTGATATGTTCCCGCACACGACGCATGTCGAGAGTGTTGCGTTGTTCGTTCGTGAAGAAAACTAAGCCACTTTAAACTAACAAAAAACGAGAATCACTTACCGGAAGAACGGTAGAGTGACTCTCGTTTTTTTATGCGTAATTAGAATCAAAAAGCGCATCAACAACACGTTGACTGGCTTTCCCGTCATCCAAGCTGCAAAAGCGTTCCTGGAACGCCGTGTATTTATCCGCATATTGTTTGGAGTTTGCCGTGATGTCTTCGATATAGTCGATGACCTGATTACTTTCTTTTAACAAGGGTCCGGGAACGACTGCTTCAAAATCAAAGTAGAATCCACGTAAGACGGACGCGTACTTCTCCAAATCATATGTAAAGAACAGCATTGGTCGATTCAAATGCGCAAAATCAAAGAACACGGAGGAGTAATCTGTGATCAGAAGATCGCTGATCAGATAAAGTTCGGCAATGTCGCCGTATGACGAGACGTCATACGCAAAACCGGCATACGCATCGAGATCCAGATGTTCAGCAATCAGATAATGCATCCGGAGCAAGACGATATAGTCCTGACCGAGACGTTTCTGCATCTGTTGTAAATCAAGTTGAAGGTTAAACCGGTATTGGCCTTTCGTCATGAACTCGTCGTCGCGCCAGGTCGGTGCATATAAAATGACTTTTTTGTTCGCCGGCACGTCCAATTTCCGTTTGATCGTCTCTCCCTGTTGATCCCGATCAGGAGCATATAAGAGATCATTTCGCGGATACCCATTTTCCAACAGCGTGCCGCTGAAACCAAAAGCACGCTTGAAGATATCGCTCGAGTAGGTATTCGGTGAGAGCAGATAGTCCCACTCCTGTGCTTGTTGATAAAAATTCTTTTTGTATTGTTCTGTCGTCGTCCCTGCCATATGGACTTCTTCCATATCAAGACCTAACCGCTTCAAAGGTGTTCCGTGCCACGTCTGTACATAAGTCGTTGTGCGCCGTTTCTTTAAGCTGAGCGGTTGACGGGTGTTGAAGATCCAGTACCGTGCGCGTGCCATGCAGTAATAATACTTCGGACTGTTCCGTAAGACCCAGTCCGGACAGGCGGCTTTGACATCAGCGTTTGGTTCCTTCGCAAAAATCCAGATGAGCTTCAGCTCCGGATGTTGTTCGCGGAGCTTTAGATAAAGTGCTTTCGGATTGTCAGAATAACCACGTCCTAAAAAACTTTCGAATACAACAAGATTTTTTTTGATCGGAAGCTTCTGGAAAAGGCGGTATAAAAGCAATCCTTTATGAATTTTCTTTCGACGAATCTTAGTAAGTAGCTGTGTCATGTCATACTCCTTCTAAAAAATAAATTTAAAAATGATGTTGTCTATAGTGGGTCGGTGTCTCACCGGTCGTCTGTTTAAAAGCTTGGCTAAAATGACTTTGACTCGAGAAGTGTAATTTTTTGGAAATCGTTAATAACGAATCATCCGTCGAACGTAACAAGCGTTTCGCTTCCCGAATCCGTTCTCGAATCACGTAACGGGCGAGTGGCAGTCCGGTCTCTTCTTTGAAGAGGACAGATAAGTAATTCGATGAGACATGAATTTCTCGACTGATGGACGACACCGATAACGGATCATACAGATGTTGCTGGATGTAACGGATGGCAGCCAGAACATGCGGCGAATGCCGTAACTCCTGAATCTGTTTGACAGCTTCGGCAAAGCTGACCGTAATCCGGACATGGCGGTTCCGGAGCTCCGAAATACTTTGTGCCGCCTCGATTGATTCGATCATCCGGTCACTGAGCATAAACGCTTCATCCGGTTCAAGACCGCCTGTAATGGCAGCACGGGCGCTTAACAAAACGGTACCGAGCAAAAGATTTTTTTCGGCACGTAAGGGTTGATGACGTGCCAGTGAGCCGAATTCTCCGTAAGCGGGCAGGGAGTAGGTCGTCGCAAGTCGTTCACTTTGTCCGGATGCAATCCATTCGATGATTTGTTGTTCCCGTTCCCATGCCTTGATGTAGGCGGTCGAAGCGGTATGCGAAGGAACATCAGCAATGAGTGGGATTTCTTGATCGGCGACTTCCGATTCGACCCGGATATCCCGTGCAACTAACTGTTGACCGGTTAACAGCCGGTAAACGAGATGTGCACAATCAATCAGGCGATTTTCCGTCGTTCGCGTCAACGATTTGTAAAACTGATGAAACGTTTCATCTTGAATATGTGCCCGGAACAAGGCAGACTGCAACAAAACCGGACCAATCCGGTATTGGCCTTGATCGAGGACGGGGATGAACAGATAAGCTGTTCCGTCCTTTAAGGTGTATAACAGTGGAGTGATCTCCGGAGGCGGCCAATTCTGCTCGATGGTCAATTGGCTCGGATGGACGGGCGGAATGGGCTGGATGTCCAATTCTTCTTCTGTCGCAGATCGATAGGAGACAAAAAAACCTGTCGTTCCATAAAGGTGTTCTGCCGTTTGGATTAAGTCGTCTTTTTTAAGGGACATCTTCGATTTCTCCTTTCCATAAACGTGTTGTTTTCAGTTTACGTCGTGTCTAACCGATTGTATAGCAAGAATCAATTGAAAAACAGGACACCCGGTACCGAAGGAAATCGGTAATGGGTGTCCTGTTCGTCGGTTACTGCTTAGACGGTCCATCAGGATGAGACGCTTCTTCTTGTAACGAGACGTCATCTTCTAAAACAGAGGAATCGTCCGAAACAGTTTCAGCGATGAGTTCGACCTCATCGAGGGAAGAAGCGGCTATTTCCTGTTGCGCAAGAGGAGAGGGCTCATTCGTTTCCTCGAAAAGAGTGTCTTTTTTATCGGTCGTTTCCTCATCGACTTGGAAATCGATCGTCAAGGCATGGAGTTCCGTCGCGATTTGAGCCAGGTGGACGGCAGCCGTCGTGACCGCTTCAATCGTCGCATTCGTTTCCTGAATGCTCGCAGCACTCGTTTCGATCCCGGCAGCATTTTCTTCCGCCAAGGCGAGGATTGTTCCCATCGCGTCCGACACGTCTTCCGTCGCTGTCGTCAAAGCACCGATATCGCCCGTCAAAGATTCCGTCCGTTTCGAGACATGTTGGACGGAACCGGCAATCTGTTCAAAATCTACGCCCGTCGTCTTGACGGATTCAAGGGATTGTTTTAAGTCATCCATGACACCGTTCATCGCACCCATTGCCGTTTGGGTCTCGTGCTGGATGTTACCCAGTAACTGCTTGATTTGTTTTGCCGATTGATCACTTTCTTCTGCGAGCTTCCGGACTTCGCTGGCGACGACGGCGAAGCCGCGGCCTTGTTCACCGACCCGGGCCGCTTCAATTGCTGCATTTAATGCGAGCAGGTTCGTCTGGCTCGAGATGGCCTGTAAGGTGCCAAGAATTTTCCCGATTTCATCCGAACGTTTTCCGAGAAAATCAGAGGTGTTCTGGATTTCCTGTTCAAGTGAATCGGAGTGTTGTAATAAATCCGTGATTGTTTGTTTGGTTAGGGCACTGCCCCGTGTTGCAGCTTCGGCGACGGAAGCGACTTCTGTCAAGGTTTGTGTCGCAGCCGTTTGCATTGCGACGGAGCGTTCCTTCACACCATAGACAGCGTGGGAAGACCGTTCGGCCTGTTTGGTTTGTGTCTCGCCGGCAGCAGCGATTTCTTCCATCGTCTGTCCGATTTGGACGGAGGCATTTTGAACGTGTGTTGCATTCGATGATAAGTCTTGTGACGCATCACGGACGGTTCCGGCAGAGTAGGTCATCGCCGTAATCGTTTGACGGAGTTTATGGCGCATTGCGTCAAAATTTTCACCAAGGTCAGATAACTCATCACGGATCCATCGTTTGTCACGATGCGTCGTTCGTAAGTCGCCGCTTGCGATGGCTAACGCTTCATTGCGGAGACCGGACAACGGACGGTTAATCGACCGGCCGATCAGCCAAGCAATTAACGTCGCGAGCGCAATCGCAATGACGAAGTTGATCAAGGACTGCTTGAGCATCGCGTCTTTTGGTGCATATAACGAGGCGTAGTCGAGAACGACCGCTAGTTTAAAACCGGTTTTGGAAGATAGTTGCCAAATGACGACCGATTTTTTACCGGCGACATCCATGATGGCAGAACCGGATTCTTGATTGATCATTTGTGTTGGAGCCGCAAAATACGGCTTCCCGTTTTCGCGCAGCTGATCGACTTTTTTGAAGAAATGATTTTTATTCGGATGGGTGACGATTTTGCCATCTTTCGTATAACTGAAAACGAAGCCGTCTTGACCGATCTCGATTCGTTTCATGTCTTCCGACAGTCGATCGACACTTTTATAGACGGATAAAACGCCTTTGATGTTGGCCTGATCGTCAAGCGTCGCTTTTGAAAAGCCGATGACGGATAACTTGGTTGCTTCATCATAATACGGTTCGCTCATCGCGACGGTACTGGAATTTTCAAGTGCTTGCTTGTACCAGATTTCTTTGCGGGGATCATAACCTGCCGCCGCGTCTTGTTTCGGCCAATTCAAATAGCCACCTTTTACATCCGCATATTGAATGAATGAATTTTCGATTTTCGAAGAGCCGTACTTTTCAAGGACACTGTAGATATCCTTTGCTTTTTGGGAAGGTAGTTCGGTCGATGTGGATGTTTTATTGGTGTCTATGTAATTCGGTAGTTGACCATCCGCACGATTGAAGGGCAGACCGGCCAGTAAGGTCGTATCTTTTTTTGTGTCGTCGATGATGCGCGAAAACGATTGTTCGAGTTGTTTCAAGGCTGTCTGAGAAGTTGAGTCGACGAGACGTTCGACCGTCTGACTCGTCTGGTCGTAAGAAAACCAGGTCGAGACGCCTAATGTGAGGGCAGGTAATAAAATAAGTCCAATAAAAAGCCGACGTGTGATCGGAAGACGCATGTGTAATTCTCCTATCTTTTTGAAATAGTCTTTAAAATCTGTCTATTCTGATTATCGGAAGGGTAGTACTAAATATGAAGGAATTGTGGGGAGATTTTCATGATTTTGGAACTGAATGCAACGTAAGTTCATGATAAAATAGGAGAGGTTTCACAGAGTGGCTAGGGAGGAACAAGAAATGAACATTGCGTTTTTCTTATTACCAAAAGACGAAGTCAAATACTTAGATCCGGAGTCAACGGTCAGACAAGCACTGGAAAAGATGAAACATCATCGTTTCACATCGGTCCCACTCGTTGATGATAAAGGAAAATATGCAGGAACCCTGACGGAAGGGGATGTCTTGTGGGCACTGGAAAAAAATCTTGAACATGCGGACTATGACCATGTCTTGCAGACGCGTTTGACGGACATCAAACAACGTGTCCGCTATAAGCCGGTTTCGATTACCGCACAGATGGAAGAGATGATCGAAGTCATCACCGATCAAAATTTCGTGCCTGTCATCGATGATGGAAAACACTTCATCGGTATCATTCGTCGGCGTGATATCATTGATTATTTTGCTAAAAAAGTCGCACGGGAAAACGTTCAATACTAAAATCTAGTATTAAAAGCACTTATTTTCACGAAAAGTGAGGATAAGTGCTTTTCATTGACCCATTTTCACTTCACGAATCTGCCGATTCGGACGATATAGAAACATAATGACAAGTTAAGGAGGACGATGTGTTGCGACGTTTATCACCAGTCTCCATCGTAGAAGCATTCCGAAAACGCTCTTACTATAAAACGTTCTCACGGATGATTTTAATCATTGGTTTATTAGCGTTATTGATCGCGACGCAACAACTACTTAAAAATCTAGAAGATGGGTATCAGTTTAAGCGTTCAAGTGAGATGATGAACATCTTTGATCGATTGAATCAAGTCGAGCGGAATTTGACGGACGAATACTATCTCACCTTAAGTGAAAAAACGGAAAAAACAACTTCGCCACGTAGCGACATGTGGCAACAAACGAAGACGGAACTGACGGCACTCGAACAACAGATTGAGAAGACAGAGACAGACGGTCCGACGAAAAAGGGGCTCTTGTCCGAAATCAATCAACTGCAAGCCGGCGGGTATGCATCGGACCATCAGTTTTTTCGAGCTGTCACTTCGTATAAAAGTGAGATTTTGTTCAATCAACTGTACTTAAGCGGAGAGAAGGGGACGTATTATTCGCTTTTCTCGAATTTATTTTTGATGGAGGAAGAGTTCGGACGTGCTGGTCAGTTTCTGTTAAGCGCTAATCGAGATCACCAGTTGGATTCAATCGAGCTCTTACGGATTCGACAAATACGTCAGGATGTCAACTTACGGAATGATACGCTGCTTCAGTCCCTGTATGCGACGATGCGACCGGAAGAGACAGAACGCAGACGAGACATTTCAGTGATGAGCAATCAGATGTATGCGTATTTACGGATAATTGACGCGACGCTGAGTCAACCGAACAATCCACAATACGGAACGATCGATAAAGTATCAGGACGGTATCAAACGAGTATGTATCGTTTGTTCGATGAAGGAATTCGAAAGGTACAGTCAGAACTGACGGAGAAAGGAAACACCCTCATTCGAAATGCCTGGTTGATGTTCATCGTGACGTGTCTCGTCATCTTGTCGTTACTTGGGTTGACGCTCTCCTTATTGCGGGCGTTCCGAAAAGATTTACATATCCTTCAGGAAGAAGCGAATTTCTTTGCGGAAGGTCCTCGTCAATCACATCATCATGTGCCGGAACAAAACGACTTCCACCCGGTCGTCGAGGCATTCCGGACGATGACGACGATCATTTCCGGCTTACTGGATTACAATGATAAAAAAACGATTGAAATCAAACAGAAAAAAGCAGAAATCGAATCACTGTTTTCACAAAATACGAACCCGATCGTTGCGTTATCATCAGATTTTCAGTTGCTGAGCGGCAATGATCGGTTTAAGCAATTGGCCCAATCGTCCGGCTTAATGACGATTGAGGAACTGATTCACCCGGCGGACTTGAATCGTGTCCGGCGGGCATTGAATCGGGCGATCGAAGGATATAGCCAGACGATTCGTTGCCAAATGATTTTTAAGCAAGATATCCGGAATATGTTCGTCAACATCATTCATGTTCCGTCGAAAAATGACGGGGGAACCGCTCTCTACTTGACGTGTCACGACGAGACGGATCAATTCAAACGAGAAGAACGGATTACGCAACTTGCGCTGTATGATGTTTTGACGGGCTTGCTGAACCGAAACGGTTTTGAACAAAAGATGAGTGAAGCACTGGCGGCACCACAGCCGGGGGAACTCGTCACGATTGGTGTACGTCAGTTCAGACGCATCAACGATATTTACGGCCACAGCGCCGGCGATCAGATTTTAAAAGAAGTCTCGAACCGGTTGCGCCATCATTTCATCGGGACGGGATCAGCCGCCCGAATTGGTGGAGACGAATTCGCCGTCTTGATTTTCCAACAAGAAATCGTCGATTACCGGGATCTTAAAACCATCATTGAGCGTCCCTATCAAGTGGATGGGGAGACGATTGACGTCAATATCAGTATGAGTATGGTTCGATATCCAGACGACGCGGTAGCAGTGACCTCATTGTTGTCATCCGTCGATATTGCGATGCAACACGCAAAACGAGAACAAGCCGGTGAACCGATTTGGTTTGAATCGTGGATGAGTGAGGAATACCGTGAATCGGCCGTACTCGAATCGGAGTTGCGGGAAGCGATTGCGCGCAACGAACTTCAACTGTTTTATCAGCCGCAGGTGAATCTGAAGACGCAGGAAGTTGATGGATGTGAAGCATTGTTACGGTGGTTCCACCCGGAGCGGGGAATGATCAGTCCTGCTGTCTTCATTCCGATTGCGGAACGATCGATGCTCATTGAAGAGATTGGCATGTGGGTCGTGCAGGAATCGGTCAATCAAGTTCGCCGCTGGGAAGGGACGCCGCTTGAATCGATGCGTGTTTCCGCTAACCTATCCGTTAAAGAACTCGTCTCGGGTCGGATCGTCGAGTTTCTGACGGACGTCAGAGATCGGTATCCAGGGATTGAACAACGGATGGAGCTTGAAATTACAGAATCCTTTGGAGTCTTCTCGGATACACGGGTGTTTGATGCCTTACAGACATTACATCGTCTCGGGTACCGGTTGGCGATTGATGACTTCGGTACCGGTTATTCTTCGTTATCCTATTTAAGCCGTTTGCCGATTCAGCGTTTGAAAATTGACCGTTCCTTTATCAGTGGAGATGATGCGTGTTCGAACGCACCGTTGATCGAAACGATCATTCGTTTGGCGCATACGTTAAAATATGACGTGGTTGCTGAAGGAATCGAACAAGCGGAACAAGGGGAGAATTTACGGAAACTGGACTGTGAATATGGTCAAGGATTCTATTATTCACGTCCGATTCCGCCGGATGAATTTGAAATTTGGTATGAGCGGTATCAAAAAGAAATTAGCCAATCCGGATGACCAACCGATTGTTGAATGAACTTTAGTATGAAATGATGACCGTTTCCCGTTTGATTGAGGGAAGCGGTCTTTTAATGTCGGTGAGAAGAGTCTCTACATTCATGTAGGAGTCGGGAGTCTGACGAATTAATTGGAAGCAACGTCCTTTTTCTTCCCTTGCTTTCCTCGGACGAGACGCAAGCCCATAGATGTCAACTTAAGAAAATGACTAACTTCTTTTGAAAGATGGTATGGAATACTAACCCTACGAGAGGAGTTTTTTATATGCCAG
>NZ_JACSMT010000038.1:0-24723 GCF_018618815.1 Exiguobacterium sp. s128
CATGCAAAAACACCTCCGATGTTAGTACTTTTTAAAAGTGTACCACTCCGAAGGTGTTTTATATTGTCTCAAAATTTTAGGTTAGCCCACAGCTCCATTCAATTGGACCGAGGTTTTTGTTATGACGTTTTTCCTGTTGGAACGAGACGAGGAAGGTAGGCCCGTTCAAAATGAATCAACTGTCCGGCACGGGTCACGCGTGCCCCGCGATGTTCCAAGTCTGCTTCTTTCAGACGACGGATGCCTTCCTGACGTGCCTCTGCATCTGAAGGGGCGTCAAACGTATCATCCAGTAACGTGTCTCCTCGATCTGAAAATGCGGTAATCGTATAAAGCATGGCTGATTCCTCCTTGTCGGAAATGACTAACTTAAGTGTAATGAATAGTGGTTCATTTTACAAGTAGGAATCAATATCTTGCCACGTCAACTGTTTAGAAGGAGAGGGGGACTCAAGATGACTGACACTCATCCCGATTAAACGAATCGGACCTGTAAATTCAATTTCATTAAACAACTTGGTCGTAACGCGTAGTAACGTTTCCTCATCAGCCGTTTCTTCTAAAAACGTATACCGTCTAGATCGGGACTGAAAATCTTCCGTTTTCCATTTAATCGTGACGGTTCGGCAGACCAGTTCCTTTTGATTAAGTGTCTTGACGACTGATAGAGCTTCACGTTTCAACGTCTCAAAAATGGTATCGATATCTTCTGTATCTTCTTCGAATGTACTTTCGGAGCCGATTGATTTCCGTTCACGGTGCGGCCGGACCATTCGTTCATCTTCTCCATGCGCCATCGTATACAGTTCGGTTCCCCGATCCCGACCGAGCAGGCCCCGCAGTTCGGCAATCGGCGATTGTTGGAGATCTGCGACCGTGTTGAAACCATGTTTCCGAAGCGTTTGCTCGGTTACTTTTCCGACCCCATGTAAATCCCCGATCTCTAATCCTGATAAAAATGGTAAAACAGCATCCGGAGGCAAAACGGTTAATCCGTTCGGCTTTTGATGACCGGAGGCAATTTTGGCGACCAGCTTTGAGTTCGATACGCCGGCAGAAGCGGTCAAACCTGTCCGTCGTTTGATTTCCGTCAGGATGTACTGGGCGATATGCGTCGCGCTCGTCATCTGCAGGTTATTTTCTGTGACATCAAGATATGCTTCATCGAGTGACAGTGGTTCGACGAGTGGTGTGACTTCTAGGAACAACTCCATGATTTGGGCACTGACAGCACGGTACACTTCAAAACGAGGGCGCAGGAAAACTGCCCGTGGACACAGTTGGAACGCTCGTCGAGATGGCATGGCGCTGTGAATCCCATATTTTCGTGCTTCATACGAACACGTTGCGACGACACCCCGCGCATGAGGAGGACCACCGACGATGACGGGAACACCTTTTAGATGTGGACGGTCGCGTTGTTCCACGGATGCATAAAAAGCATCCATGTCGACATGAATGATTTTTCTTCCCATCATCGTCTCCTCCTTTCCTTCAATCTGATAGTTCGTTACACTAAGTATAACGAACTTATGTTCTGTTATCTATTTTTTTACACTCGACTTCTTGTTTGGCATGCGGACGAGCGCTCCTAACCAGCCACGGCGTTTCATCCAATAAAAGATTCCGCCGGTCGTGAGGAAAATCAAAAACAAGGAACTCGCGTATCCATATTTCCAATCGAGTTCCGGCATGTTTTTAAAGTTCATTCCCCAAATTGCGCCGAGGGCCATCATCGGAGTTGCGACGGCCGTGAAGATCGTTAAGGCTTTCATGATTTCGTTTCCCCGGAAGTTCGACACGGTCGTCGAAAGATCGAGCAATACTTCGATGTCTTTCTGATAGTGCTCGATCAACATCAAAAGCCGTTCGACACGTTTTTCTGCCAGTCGAAAGGCAAAGGCATCCGAATACGTGGTGTGTCGGATGAAGGCTTCAGGACCGGCCAAAACAAGCTCACGGAACGGAACGATCAAATCAGACCAATTTTCAATCGTGTCACGTAATCCGAAGATGCTGTCGAGCGAATTTTCGTCAATGCTTCCCCGGAGTTCATCTTGTCGTAAAAAAAGTTCCGTCTCGAATGCATCGATGCCGTTAAAGTACGTGTTCATTTGAAGGGCGAGAATCGAATAAAAGGCTTCAAAAGGTGTCGTCGCCTGATAGGGTTTGACCAAAGAGACGGTATGGTCCGATAAACCAATCGTGATCAGTTCCGTAGGTGAGACATAATAACAGATGGAACGGCGATCACTTTTATCATCAGGATTTTGCCAAGTCACGATTGATCCATATAACACGTCGAGTTCGACGCGTGTAAAGTTCATGTCTTTCGTTCGAAGTTCAGTCAACCAGTCTAGTTTAGATGAAGTCGTGTGTTCAAGCTGGCTGAAGTGTTTTTCGTATGCGGCAAGTGTCGGATAACGATGCCAGTTGAATCGTAAGTTGGATTCCATGTTTTGAGCTCCTATATAGTAAAATGGTAAAGTGATAGATGACGGTCAGATGGCTGTGTGAATATACCCGCCAAAAATGAATTCAGATAAAAGGACGTGTTGTGAAATGAAAGGTATCGGTCAGTTAGCAATTGGAGAAATGCTCGATCAGCGAGTCATGATCAAGCAGGCATTAAAAGGAATCGCGGCAAACGGAAAACCGTATCTGACATTAATCTTAGCAGATAAGACCGGTGAAATTGAGACAAAGATGTGGGATACGAGCGATCTTGATAAATACGCGCCAAAGTTTATCGTCCATGCTGCGGGTGAAGTGATGGATTACCGCGGACGGACACAATTGAAACTGAAACAGATTACGGTTCTTGATGAGACGAACGTTGAAGAGTACATTCAGTCCGCACCGCTCCCGCGTGAACAAATCGAAACCGAGGTCCTGAGCTTCATTGAGTCGATTCACCATGCCGACATGAAAAAGCTAGTTAAACATTTAGTCATCAAGGAATTTGATGCATATTTCACGCATCCCGCAGCGGTCAAAAATCATCATGCCTTCTACTCGGGGTTATCGTATCATGTCCTGTCGATGTTGAAGTTAGCAGATCAAATCGCACGTCTTTATCCGACGTTGAATCGAGATTTATTGATTGCTGGTGTCGTCTTACATGACTACGCGAAAATCAAAGAATTATCCGATCCTGTGACACCAGAGTATACGCTCCCAGGGAAATTGGTGGGTCACATCTCGTTGATGGTGGCCGAATTAGGAAAAGTCGGTGCCGAGTTACAAATCGATGCCGAGGTCTTGACGGTCTTGCAACATTTAGTTCTGAGTCATCATGGTCGTCCGGAGTGGGGATCGGCTGTCGCACCACAAATGCGCGAAGCAGAAGTCCTGTTTTTGATTGACAACTTAGATGCTCGGATGACGATGATGGATCGTCTACTGGAGTATGTAGAACCCGGACAATTTTCGGAGCGGTCGTTTGCGCTGGATAATCGGTCATTTTATCGTCCGAAACTCTAATCAGTGAACAACATACGAAGAGCGCAGAAATGATTTTAAATTGATCAGAGGAGTGAAAGCATGAAAACCAAGTTATTTGAAGCTGTCCAAATTGGACGAGTTCTGTTCCGAAACCGTGTCATCATGGCACCGATGTGTATGTATAGTGCAAAAGAAGATGGGTTAGTAACGGATTGGCATGTCACACATTACGCGTCACGTGCCGTTGGTGGTGTCGGTGGTGTCATCTTGGAAGCAACGGCAGTCACACCGGACGGACGGATTTCAGCGGGGGATTTAGGCGTCTGGTCAGATGATCATGTCGAAGGATTACGCCGGATTGCCGATCAAGTGAAGGCAGCCGGTGCAAAGGTGGGTGTCCAATTGGCACATGCCGGACGAAAAAGTACGACGGCAAAGCCACCTGTTGCCCCGTCAGCCATTGGGTTTGATGATTCGTACGAGGAGCCACGTGAATTGACGCTTGAAGACATCGAAATCGTCAAACAACAATTCGTCGACGCTGTACTTCGAGTGGAGGAGGCAGGTTACGATTTCATCGAATTGCACGGTGCGCACGGATATTTGATTAATACCTTTTTATCTCCGCTGTCGAATAAACGACAGGATCAATATGGAGGATCAATGGAAAATCGGATGCGCTTCTTATTAGAAATCATCGATGCGATTCAAGAAAAGTCGAACATCTCGTTATGGGTTCGGATATCTGCTGCCGATCATGCAGAAGGTGGGATGACGGCTACAGACTATATCCCACTGGCCGACGAATTACTGAAACGAAAGATCGATTTGCTTGATTGCAGTTCAGGTGCAGTGGTGGCCAATGCGGTACCTGATGTGTATCCGGGGTATCAAGTCCCGTATGCGGCTGAAATCAAACGAGCGACAGGCATGAAGACGGGAGCAGTTGGTTTGATCACAACAGCGACACTTGCGGAAGAAATCGTTCGCAGTGAACGAGCCGACGTCATCTTGCTCGCGCGTGAGCTATTACGTCAACCGTACTGGGTCTATCACGCGGCAGCAGAGCTCAAGGACGAAGTGAGTTTGCCGAAACAATATGAACGGGCTCCGATTCGTTAACGAGAATAAAAAGTAGAACCAAAAAAATCCCTGCCTTCCAAGATGGAAGCAGGGATTTTTAAGCTTATTGTTGTTGCTGTTGCATTTGTTGTTGCATTTGCTGTTGTTCTTGTTTGTCGAGATCAAAAGCATCTTTGAAGTCTTTGTTTTCGATTTTAACATCGTATTTTTTGATCAATGAACGATAGATATCGTTTGGATTGACTTGAGCAGCTTTTTCTTCTGCTAATGCTTTTTTGATACGATCTGATTCTTTTTCGAGCGTAAAGTCTTTTTTCTCTTTACGATCCGTTACTTTAATGATGTGGTATCCGAATTGCGTTTTGATTGGGTCAGAAACTTTACCTTCAACGCCATCTTTGAAGGCATAGTTTTCGAACTCCTCGACCATTTTACCTTTTGTGAAGTATCCGAGGTCGCCGCCCTTCGTAGCACTACCTGTATCTGTTGATTTTGCTTTTGCGATTTTTGCGAAATCGCCACCGTCATCCAATTGTTTTTTGATTGCTTTTGCGTCTGCTTCTTTTTCAACAAGGATATGGCTTGCTTTAACTTCGACTTTTTCTTGATTAAAACGGTCTTCGATTTCTTTATCCGTTACTTTTGATTTCGCAGATTTTGCTTCAGTCAACAGAAGTTGTGTGCGAAGGACTTTTTCAAATTCTTTTTCGTTTTTGATTCCAGCGGTTTGCAGTGTCGTATTGAACTGTTCCTTATCCGGGAACTGATCTTTCGTCTTTTTGACTTCTGCATCGACTTCTTTGTCCGTTACTTTTTTGCCGTATTCTTTTTCGAGCAACTCGTTCATTGTTTGTTGGAAAGCAATTTGTGCACCTGCTTTTTGATAGGCTTCTTCTTGGACGTCCGCTTTATTGACTTCGCCACCTTTGTAGTTGATGACGGCTTCGTCGTTTGAACCACATGCTGCTAATGTGAAGACACTTGCTACTGCTGCTACGCTTAAAAGTTTCTTTTTCATACATACACCCCTAATTTACCATTTATTTCAACCGTTATATCATATCATATCTTCGTTATCTTGACAGCTTTCCTCAAAATCGAAAGTGATTTGTTCTTACCCCATGCTATCATAATCATTACATCGTGAGACGACTATTTTTGTGGGAAATTGTGAAGGACCTGAGCGTTTTGAGACAAAACGGTAAAAGGAACGTCACTGTGAACAACTCACCACTTATTTGCTTCGCAAATTGAAGTGGGAGCTTCTTGGGAAGACCGTACTTTTACGAGCTACGATTATTTACCAAGCTCATCGGATGGTTCCCACCCTGAAGGGTTTTCAGTCTGCTAACATCAACAAGTTGATACTTGCGTTGATATCTCGATCATGATGCACACCACAAACACATACCCACTCGCGCACATCCATTGTTTTCTTCTCACCTTTTACTCCACAAGAAGAACAGATTTGGGTCGAGGCGAACCATTGATCCGCTTTGATAAGTGTTCGCCCATAGAATGTGCATTTGTATTCCAGCTGTCGGACGAACTCATACCAACTGACATCTCCAATCGATTTGGCAATCTTATGGTTCTTCATCATGTTCTTCGATTTAAGTGTCTCGACGACGATGACTTGGTTATCGTCAACCATCCGTTTCGACAGCTTATGAAGAAAATCTTGACGTTGATTTGCAATCTTTTCATGCTTCTTGGCGAGGATCATCCTAGCCTTCTCTCGGTTCTTACTCCCGATTTTCTTGCGGGACAGGGCGCGTTGCGCCTTCTTTATCTTCTCTTCGGACTTTCGAAGAAAACGAGGATTGTCAACTTTCTCAGAAACCCTCTCATCATTTGTCATGATGGCGAAGTGCTCCAAACCAAGGTCGATTCCTACTTTATTCTTGGCTGGAACCCATTGCTCTTCGGCTTGATCTACAAGGATGGAGATGAAGAATTTCCGGGTCTTCGTCATCGAGACCGTCGCGGACTTGATCACACCATCAAACGGACGATGTTGTGTCAACTTCACAAAACCGATTTTAGGAGGTTTCACCTTACGATCTTCGATGCGGATGCTTCCCTTCAGATTGTTTGTTGTGTAAGAGGCTCGGTCGTTGTGCTTCGATTTGAACTTCGGAAACCCGACAGACTGATCTCGAAAAAAGTTGTGATACGCCTTGTTTAAGTCCATCTGAGCGTTCGCAAGAGAAAGACTGTCGACTTCTTTGAGGAAAGGGAATTCGGGCTTGTACTTCGCTGGGGTTGGGAGCTTCTGCTTCGCGTCAGGATTGAGCTTCGAATCTTCGTACAATCGGATACGCTCTTCGAGCATCTTATTGTAGACGAAACGGACACAACCGAACGTCTTCACGAAATATTCTTGTTGGGGTTTCGTCGGATAGAGTCGAAACTTGTACGCCTTTAGCAAAGCAATCACTCCTTTCAATTTGATTCGTTATACTCATTTTATCGAACGATTGGAGTCTTGAAAAGACAGGCGATTCATCTCCCACCTACGCTGGGTTTCACCATGAGACGCTTAGAGGTGGGAGAATTCTCGCTAAATTTAGTTAAAAAAACAAAAAACGTCCTAGGCCCTGGAGGCTTAGAACGTCGGTGCTAACATCTCAGGCTTTCTTGATGGATTCGA
This sequence comes from Exiguobacterium sp. s128, assembly GCF_018618815.1. Lineage (NCBI taxonomy): Bacteria > Bacillati > Bacillota > Bacilli > Caryophanales > Exiguobacterium > Exiguobacterium sp. s128. The sequence goes on from NZ_JACSMT010000038.1 coordinate 7,181, forward strand.
CGACTGGATCTTGTGGGCGACGATCGGCTTCTTCTGTAATCATTTTGGATGTTTCGGCAAAGATGTCCATAAAACTATCGCCGTACAGACGACGGACAATCGCAGATATGTCGGTCAGCTCGGGGAATTTCCCGTAAAGCTCTTGAAGCGGTAACGAAGCACGGAACACACCATTTTCCTCTGGACGGAACGCTTGAATCGTTTCAAGTAACAAACTTTCGCCTTCCGGTGTCAGTTGGACGTAGGTATTTCGTTTATCGGTCTCTTTTTTAGAAAACGTTAAAAGACCACGGTCTTCTAATTTTTTCGAAAAGTTAAAGGCCGTCGAAACGTGCATCACACCGTATTTTGCAATTTCAGAAATCGACGCACCACCTAAGGCATGAGAAATCCATAAAATATGGTGTTCGTTAATGTTTAAATCAAATGGCTTGATCCAATTTTGCCAATCTTTTTCTACCGTTTTCCATAGTGCTTTGCTCAGTTGGACAATTTTATGACTGTATAACAGTGCTTCTTGTCCAGGATATAATTTTTCTTGTTCCATATCTGACTCATCCTTTCGAAAGGTGACAATGGCTCAAACGCGCAAAATGCAAACTATACAAAAACAAATCGAAGCAGTGGATCTTTACTGTTGGGGAGTGAGATGATTGACGTCTTGTTTTGCCTCATCGGCAAGTTTTTGAAGACGTGTCAGCGATTCTTGAACCTCTGATTGATACTGAGAGACATCTTTTGTTACTTCTTCTTTAAACGTCATGCCAGAAAGTTTGGCTGTCTCTATTAGATTCTTTCCCTCCTGCGTCAAATCCTGCACGTTCGTTACGATTGTAGAATAAGAATTTCGACGTTGTTTACCATTCGAAGAGTCACTTTTAGTACCTTGGCGAAGCGCCTTCAAACCGTAAAAAGTCACAAGCGACAGCGTAGCACCAAAAGCGACCCAGTTACGATGGGGACGCTTCGACATAGTTTACCTCCTTTTTGATATTAAAATATTTGTTTCATATTATTTTACCGAAAATCCGATATTGGAAACCTATTTTGGCAATATTTCTAAAATGAGTCAGTAATTGATCTGTTTTTCAGTCATTATAGACGGCTTTTGATCGATTCAGCGATTGTAGCTAACTCTTCAGCCGTATAGTCGTCGTTATGAACTTCCCATTTGGCGCCAAATCCATCGTGCTTATCATGGCGGGGGATGAGATGGAGATGGAAGTGGGAAACAGACTGTCCGGCTACCTTTCCCGTATTCGAGAGAATGTTCATTCCGGCTGCTCCTGTTTCTTGTTGCAAGGCGCGGCTGATTTCTGGAACAGCTGCAAAAACGGCTTGAGCATCTGCTTGAGATAAATCATAGACATTGTCTGCGTGTTGTTTTGGGATGACGAGGGTGTGACCTTTCGTGACTTGAGATAAATCAAGAAACGCTAGAACCTGTTCATTTTCAAATAATGTGTAGCTTGGAACTTGATGATTTGCAATCTTACAGAAAATACAGTTTTCTTTTTGCAATGAGCTCACTCCTTTAATATAGATGTAGTATCAGTATACTCGAGGAAATCCGTCTTGCGGGCGATTGACAAGGATATGAAGGGTTTCTAAACTAAAGGAAATCGTCGGAACAAGAAAGTAGGGGAAATTGAAATGCCATCTCGCATCACCGCATACGAAAAAAAGAGAAAAAGAAATCAACGGATAGGTCTCATTGGCGGCATCGTACTTTTGGTACTTGTGATGGCTTGGTTTGGCTGGAGCCAGGTCCGACCAGCAGCAGAACGTCAACAGACAGATGAAGTATTTAAAAAGGCGCTACAAGAACGGGATCGTAAAACGTTTCAGGAACTGATCTACCTCAATAACAAACCGCTACAGATGGCGGATAGTAATCGACTCATGGACTGGTTCTTGGCAGATCCGCAACGACTCGACCGTGCTGTCGCTGAAATCACGTCTGACCAAAAAAAATATCCACAAAAAACGAAAAAAACAGCGGAACAAGATTTATTTGCACTGAAAAAACAAGCCGGACGATTTTGGTATGATACCTATATCCTTCATTTGAATAAGCAAACATTAGAAGTGACAAGCGATACTGAAGGAACAGAAATTTCAATCGAGGATGCACCGGTCGGAAATCTGAATCAGGAAAAACCATTAACAATTGAACGATTTCCAGGAGAGTATGAAGTTTCAGCCCGCGTTGAAGCAAACGGTAAAACCGGACGTGCGAGTAAAATTGTACAGCTGGGTGACCAAAAAACGACGACGATTGCTTTTCAGCTGGCCGAGCAAGTTGCTCCGGATCAAAAAGAGCAATATGGTATCGATATTGAGAAATTACTAGAGGCAGAAGTCAAGGCAAGAACAGGTAAAACGGTCGAACAAATGACGGATTATATCGGTCAAAGTCAAAAAGAAGTGGAGCAGACGTTTGGTCCACCATCAACACGTGTCGCGAATAAGACAACCTATGACGGATTTGAAGTGACCTATGACAAACAAGAAGTACAAAGTCTGTTGATTGATTTAAATAAAACACCTTCCGAACTCGAAGCGGTAGCGGGAAAACCGCAATCAAAAGCAAAAGAATCGGTTGGGACGGTCTGGAAGTACCCGGCAAACTTTTTTGAAGAGTTGTTAGGATGGTTAAACATTAAGTCAGAGAAACGTGTCATTGAGCGATCAGGTAAGATGTGGCTTGAATTACGGTGAATTTTTTAGATAGAGGTCTCATATCAAAAACAGACGAAAAACCACTAAAGACAAAGCGTCTTTAGTGGTTTGTTGTAGTAAATTAGATTATCGTTTGTTGACCGCACGAAGGATGAACGAAACGATTAAGATTAAGATGATTGCACCTAAGATAGCAGGTACGATGGCGAAGCCAGCGATATCTGGTCCCCAGCTACCGAACAATGCTTGTCCGATCATTGAACCAACAAAACCTGCGATGATGTTACCGATAATTCCACCTGGTACATCTTTACCGAGAATAAGACTTGCTAACCAACCAATAATACCACCAACGATTAAAGCCCATAAGAATCCCATTTAAAACACTCCTTTTAAATTTAGTAGTCTAATTATTTACGACGAACTGAACGAAGAACCAACGATACGATGAAGATCAAGATGACTGCACCTAAGATTGCTGGAATGATTGCGAAACCAGCGATATCTGGTCCCATTGTACCGAAGATTGCTTGACCGATCATTGCACCGACGAAACCTGCGACGATGTTACCGATGATACCACCTGGTACATCTTTCCCGATAATAAGACTAGCTACCCAACCGATTAATCCACCGACGATTAAAGCCCATAAGAATCCCATTTAAAACACTCCTTTTAAATTTAGTAGTCTAATTATTTACGACGAACTGAACGAAGAACCAACGATACGATGAAGATCAAGATGACTGCACCTAAGATTGCTGGAATGATTGCGAAACCAGCGATATCTGGTCCCATTGTACCGAAGATTGCTTGACCGATCATTGCACCGACGAAACCTGCGACGATGTTACCGATGATACCACCTGGTACATCTTTCCCGATAATAAGACTAGCTACCCAACCGATTAATCCACCGACGATTAAAGCCCATAAGAATCCCATTTAAAAACACTCCTTTTGTAAGTTTACGTTCTGATTTGTTATTTCGATAAATTATTTACGACGAACTGAACGAAGAACCAACGATACGATGAAGATTAAGATGACTGCACCTAAGATTGCTGGAATGATTGCGAAACCAGCGATATCTGGTCCCATTGTATCGAAGATTGCTTGACCGATCATTGCACCGACGAAACCTGCGACGATGTTACCGATGATACCGCCCGGTACATCTTTCCCGATGATGAGACTAGCTACCCAACCGATTAGCCCGCCAACGATTAAAGCCCATAAGAATCCCATTTGAAACACTCCTTTTCTTACTTAAGATTTACCTGTTTTCAGGTAGTTGTAAACACATTGAAAGATGAAAGTCTTTAAATACTCTTTAGTAAGCGAGGTAAATTATTAAAAGTAAAATGGCTAGACGATTATACCAGTTACCTCTCAAAGAAGTTTGTATTTAAAATACTACTTTCAATTTTTGTAAGTCGTTTTCATATATTGATGTAACGATTACACTTAGAGTAATTACCGTAAAAAGATGTATTCAAACCTTTTCTTAATAAAAAAAATGATCAGGAGTAGAAAAGTGAGAATGATTTGTCTAGGATAGTTAATGAAGGGAGTGCATGATCGTGTTATTAAAAATAAATGATTTGTCAGGTGGGTATGGATCCAAAAAAGTGTTGCATCATATTGATATAACAGTAAAACAGGGGGAATTGGTTGGACTGATTGGTTTGAATGGTGCCGGTAAATCGACAACGATTAAGCATATCCTCGGTTTGTTACCTGTGAAATCGGGAGAAATCTTAATTAATGGTGTCAGTTTGGAAGCAGACGAACAAACGTATCGAAAACAAGTAGCCTATATTCCGGAACAACCGATGTTATACGAACAATTGACGTTGCGGGAACATCTACGGTTGATGGCACAAGGATATGCCGTTGATGAAACAACAGCGGAAGAACGAATCATCCATTATGCTACGCGCTTACGCATGACGAAACAATTGGAATGGTTTCCAAGCGTTTTTTCTAAAGGGATGAAACAAAAAGCGATGATTCTCTGTGCACTGATCACGGGAAGTGAACTTTTGATTGTCGATGAACCGTTCGTAGGACTCGATCCGTTAGCGATTCGTGAACTGTTGGTGATTTTTAGTGAATTAAAAGCAGATGGAAAAGGGATTTTGATGTCAACTCATATACTAGAAACGGCGGAACGACATTGTAATCGATTCATCTTGTTACATGAAGGCCATATTGCAGCGGAAGGAACGACGGAAGAATTACGGAACCGGTATGAACTCCAGCAAGGTTCACTCGACGACATTTATGTAGCGGCCATCGAGGAGGCGGAACGATGACCAGTTCCGCACTATGGAGAACACGTTATCAAGCCGCGATGGCAGAAATGACAAAGTACACGCGGTACATGGCGAACGGCGGATTGTTATTTACGGTTTACTTCGTGGTTTTATACGGACTGGTCGTCTATGGTCGATTTTTGGATCAAATCGATCCTGATTTCCCCGGGCACCTCCTCATGGGGGGGTTATTCATTTTATTAGCATTCTACCGATCAGCACGAACATTTTTAGTTGAGGCCGATCAAGTATTTTTATTGCCTAGTCTGCCACGTTTAGATGGATATATGAAACGTGTCCGGGTATACAATGCTCTGTACGGAATGATCCGGGTGATTCTCCCGTTTTTAGCGGTCTCTGTTCTATATGTACGGACAGAACAGACGACAGCTGGCGAATTGATTTTGTTATTCGTCTCTTTAGGGATGATTGGAGCTGCTGCGAACTTATCGAAACTAGAAGGAATCAGTCATCGGATCGTTCTTTTGTATGCGACAGGTGCAGGAGTCCTCGTCATGCTGGACATGGGATCGTTCAGTATCGTCGTTACGAGTTTGTTGTTGCTTACGCTTCACCTCAAAAAACAAGAACAGTTACCTTTGATGGAATGGATTACGCTCGAGCAGGAATCACGTGATCGGTTTTACCGGATTGCGAACTGGTTCGTGGATGTACCGCGTTTGTCAACGACCTATAAGCGCCGACGTCTGTTAAGTCATCTCGTCGAGAAAATCGGATTTGATCAGAAGCGAACATTTGATTATCTCTACATGAAACAATTTATCCGAAGTACAGACGGAATTGGTTTGATTGTCCGATTGACATTGATTGGTGCAGTGTTCATGTGGCTTGCAAAAGACAGCGGGTGGCTCGTGACGTTAGCGATTCCGGCGTTCAGTGGATTGACGAGTTTTCAACTTGCACCGTTTACCCGGGCGATTGATTCTCATCTGTTGACACGCCTGTTACCATTTGGAGATGCGGTATCTTCAAAACGAAAAGTCATCCGTGTCGCGTCATTCTTACAGGTGATGGTCCTCACACTGGCAGGGGTTATTCTCAGTGGTGAAGTTACTGTTTTTGTAGGGGCAATCGTGGCACTTGGCATTGGCGAGTACTATGCGCGAAAAAAATAAGTAGATGGCTTCACGCGCTTTTTTAGGCGAACAATGAGACCCGATTCCCGTCCGAGCAGACAGGGAATCGGGTCTCATTTGTTTGACGAAACAACTGGTTAGTTGACCTTCTCCGTTGTTTCTTCTTCGTAAGCCTTTTTCAACTCTTTGCTGATGGGAGCGGGAAGGTCGTAAGACGCCTGTCCGTGTTCAGCAACATCCAGTCCACGTAACTCATCTTCCCGGGTAATCCGTAGACCAATCGTGACATCAAGCAGTTTGAGGAAGGCGTAGCTTAAAACGCTGACGATAACGACGGCGAAGACGACACCCAGTGCCTGTACGCCAAGTTGCGTAAATCCGCCACCGTAAAACAGTCCGGCTTGACCGATTCCTGTAATTTCAACGAGTCGTGGTGAAGCGAAGAATCCGGTTGCAAGTGTTCCCCAGATGCCGGCTACACCATGAACAGAAAAAGCACATAACGGATCATCGACACGACGGGCAAGTAAGATGCTTGTTCCATACGTGATGACACCAGCGAGGAAACCAATGACGACAGCTGCCCACGGTTCGACGAAGGCACAAGCAGCCGTGATGGCGACGAGCGCTGCGAGGACACCGTTGATGATCGAAGGGATATCTGCGACCCGTCGATGCCAGAAGGAAATCGCAAGTGCGCCGAGTGCACCGGCTGCTGTCGCAAGAAGTGTCGTCAAGGCGACATAGCTGAAGAATCCATCGGCAATCGTCAAGGTTGAACCAGCGTTAAATCCGAACCAACATAACCAGAGGATAAAGGCACCAACGACAGAATAGATGACGTTATGACCAAGCAGTGGTGTTGTTTCTGCGCCAATCCGCTTTTTCAAAATTAAGGCCGCGACAAGTGCCGCAATCCCACCTTGCAAATGGACGACCGTTGATCCAGCGAAATCTTGCATACCGAGTGAACCAAGAAAACCACCGGCCCAAACCGAACGAGCGATGATTGGATAGATGATGGCAACGAAAAATGTACCGAACAACAGATAAACCGAGAGTTTGGCACGTTCTGCAAAACCACCCCAAGCAATTGCTAATGACACGGCAACAAAGGAAAGTTGGAAAAGAAACTTCACATCGATTGTCACATTTGACCAATCAAGACTTGAGAACCCACCTTGAAGGAAAAAACCTTCCGTTCCGATCAAGCCAGGTCCATCTCCGAACGTTAATCCAAAGCCAATCGCCCAAAAGGCGAGGGCGGCGACGGAGAAACTAATCAACTGTTTGATAGCGACGTGTCCAGCATTTTTAGCTCGTAACATCCCTGTTTCAAGTAGTAAAAACCCAATCTGCATCGTAAAGACAAGTAAAGTAGCGAATAAGACATAAAACGTATCAACTGAGACTAACATTTCTTCTAGATTCATCATCGTTCCTCCTTTATCAATTTAAAGTATGTGTTTACTTTAGACGGAAATCCTTTCCAAGAAACGTCTTGTGTCAGAAAATCTGACATGGTATTTTGGAGGAAAGGAGTGACGAAGATGAATTACCGGGAGAAAAAGGTGATGACGATCGGTATTGTCTGTGAATTGACCGGTTTATCAGAACGTCAAATTCGTTACTATGAAGAACGGAAATTGATTTTCCCAGAACGGACGAACGGGAAAACAAGAAAATATTCATTTACCGATATTGAACGACTAGTAGAAGTCGCGGAGAAAATCGAAGAGGGTTGGCGGACGCATGAAATTCGTGAAAAAGATCGGAAAGTGACCGAACAACAACGCTCGGATTTGATTCGTGGACAATTGAATGCAGCGTTTGGTCTTTATAAGAAACGGTGAACATTTGATGAACGGGTAACGGAACTGTAATTTTGTAAACGATTTATTGGCACACCGTTCTGAATTTCAGATATAATGTTTCTGTGTTCACAAACTTATCGTGTGTTATTTTAGGGCGTTAGAACGAGTATAAAGGGGTAGTTATGATGAAAAACTTTAATGATACATTTTTACGAGCCATTCGTGGTGAAGAGGTAAGTCATGTACCCGTCTGGTATATGCGACAAGCAGGTCGTTATCAGGCAGAGTATCGTGAAATCAAGAAAACACGGACGTTGTTTGAGATTACACATGATTCAGAGTTATGCGCGTACGTCACGGAGCTACCTGTCAAACAACTAGGGGTTGATGCAGCGATTCTCTATAAAGACATCATGACACCTTTACCATCGATGGGCGTTGATGTCGAAATTAAAAGTGGGATTGGTCCTGTCATCGCAAATCCGATTCGGACGATGGACGATGTGCAAGCCTTACAACCATTCAACAAAGAAGACATTCCTTATATCTTTAAGACGATTGAACTGTTACGTGAGCGTCTCGAAGTTCCATTGATTGGTTTCTCTGGGGCACCCTTCACGCTAGCCAGTTACATGATTGAAGGTGGTCCGTCGAAAGGCTATCACAAAACAAAAGCATTGATGTATGGTCATCCTGATGTATGGCATGCTTTAATGGAGAAACTCGGAGACATGGTGATCGAGTATATCAAGGCACAAGTCGATGCAGGCATTCAAGCCTTCCAAATCTTCGACTCGTGGGTCGGTACGACAAGTCGCAAAGATTACGTCCTGTATATCAAACCAACAATGGAACGGATTTTTACTGAGTTAAAAGAAACAGGCGTTCCAATGATCATGTTTGGTGTCGGAGCAAGTCACTTAGCAGAAGAATGGCACGACTTACCGCTAGACGTCGTTGGACTCGATTGGCGTCTGTCGATCGACGAAGCCCGTGAACGTGGACTGACGAAGACATTACAAGGAAACCTTGATCCATCCTACTTGCTCGCACCTTGGGAAATTCTCGAAGCCAAAGCAACGGAAATTCTTGATATGGGAATGAAACGTCCCGGATTCATCTTTAATCTCGGTCATGGTATCTTCCCGGAAGTCGATCCGGAAGTCTTAAAACGTCTCACTGCATTTATCCATGATTATTCGAAAGAAAAAATGGGGGTAGCGAAATGAAAACACTAGGATTACTTGTCATGGCGTATGGTACGCCGTATAAACCGGAAGACATCGAACGTTATTACACGCACATTCGTCGCGGACGGAAACCGTCTCCAGAAGCATTGGCTGAACTGACAGAACGGTATGAAGCGATTGGTGGTGTTTCACCGCTTGCGCAAGTCACGATTGACCAGGCAGAGGAATTGCACCGCCAATTGACAGAAAAATATGCAGGTGAGATCGAATTCAAGCTGTATCTGGGTCTGAAGCACATCGAACCGTTCGTAGAAGATGCGGTCGAGCAAATGGCGAAAGACGGCATTACGGAAGCCGTTACGGTCGTACTGGCACCACACTATTCGACGTTCAGCATCCGTTCATACAACGGTCGGGCGAAAGAAGTAGCGGATAAACATGGTATTCATCTGGCGTCTGTTGAATCCTGGTATAAAGAAGAAGCATTTATTGACTGGTGGGGGACAGAAATCCGGAAAACATTTGACGCTTTACCGGTTCCGGAAGAGAAAGCCGTATTGGTCGTATCAGCACACAGTTTACCGGAAAAAATCATTGCAAACGGTGATCCGTATCCGGAACAATTAAAAGAAACGGCAGAATTGATTGCAAAACGTGCGGGCGTCCAACATATGATTACCGGATGGCAGTCAGCTGGGCAAACACCAGAACCATGGCTCGGACCAGACGTTCAGGATTTAACACGTGACGTCTATGAAGCAGAAGGCTATGAAGCGTTTATCTATGTGCCAGTTGGCTTCATCGCAGATCATTTGGAAGTCTTATTCGATAATGACTACGAATGTAAGGTCGTCTGTGACGAACTTGGAATTCACTATGCCCGTCCGGCTATGCCGAATGCGGATCCTGCCTTCATGAAAGCCGTGACAGAAGCTGTTTCAAAACAGGTTGGTAGTTATGTCAAGTAAACGTCTCGTCATCGTCGGCGGTGGTATTACCGGTCTTGCCGCTGCCTATTACGCAGAACGTTCTTTTCCGAACTTAAATATTACGTTACTCGAAGCAGGAGAGCGTCTTGGTGGTAAAGTCGCGACGTATCGGGAAGATGGATTTATGATTGAACGTGGACCCGATTCATACGTTGCACGAAAACACATCTTGACGGATTTGATTGAAGCGATTGGGCTTGGGGATCAACTAGTCCGGAACAATACATCACAAGCCTTTATCCTGGATCCGGTTGGTCTCCATCCGATTCCAAAAGGATCGGTCATGGGTATTCCGACAGATTTGGAACTGTTTCGAGAAACCACATTATTGACAGAACAGGAAAAACAAGAAGTCACGGACTTATTGTTACATCCTTCTGAACAGTTGACGATTCCGGAACACGATATCCCGCTTGGTGAGTATTTACGACCGCGGTTGGGGGATGCTTTAGTCGAAAAATTGATTGAACCGCTGTTATCGGGTATCTATGCTGGAAACATCGATAAAATGAGTACGTTTGCGACATATCCTCAATTTGTCGCAAACGAACAAAAAGCCGGTTCCTTGTTTGAAGGGATGCGTTTGATGCGTCCGCTAGATCAAACTCCTAACACGCCACAAATGACAATCAAAGCGACTGGACAATTTTTATCATTAGCAACCGGTCTTGAGTCATTGATTGAGCGGTTGGAAGAAACGTTAGAACAATCCGAAATCCGTCTGGAAACACCGTTGCTTGAGATTACACGGGAAGACGGACGCTACCGCTTGAAGACGGATCATGGTCCGGAATATGCGGATTATGTCCTCTTGACGATTCCGCATCCTCAAGTCGTTCAGCTATTACCGGAGGCGCATGTACCGGAACTCGAACAGTTGACGACCCATTCGACAGCGACGATCACCCTGATTTTTGATCAGCAAGAATCGTTGCCGATCGAAGGAACAGGGTTTGTCGTTAATCGCCGAGCACCGTATTCGATCACAGCCTGTACGGCGATTGATCAAAAATGGAATCATTCGGCACCAAACCATACGGTCTTACGTGCCTTTGTCGGCCGACCGGGCAATGATCATCTTGTTCATGAATCGGATGAAACTCTGCAGAGAGCTGTTTTGCAGGATTTAGAAAAAATTTGCAATCGGAAATTAGAGCCGAAACAAGTCATCATCAGCCGATTAATAGATGGTTTGCCTGCTTATACCGTCGGACATGCGGAACGGACACAACGTGTTCGGGATGAAGTGTCGGCAAAGTATCCAGGCATCTATCTCGCAGGTCTTGCTTACGATGGTGTCGGCTTACCTGACTGCGTTGCCAGTGCAAAAACGATGATTGAATCGATTGCACTGGAACAATCACATGCTGGCGAGTCGATCAACTGACTTTCATGTTTTCATAAAGTGTACGAACATCAGGATTGTTCTGATGTTTCGTACACTTTTTTGTTTCAATCTCTACAAAAATAAGGAATAGCTTATACATTGGGGAAAAGTCCTGACAGACACGAAGGAGGGGATTGCTTTGCTTGAGATTTTAAGCACGTTTCTCGTCATTTTGGCGTATGGATTGATCATCATGAATCTGTTGGCCGTCGTCACCGTCATCTTTTTAGAACGGCGCGATATCGGTGCAACGTGGGCCTGGGTCTTGATTCTGTATTTTGTGCCGCTCATTGGATTTCTCATCTACTTATTTTTCGGACGCCTCTTGAAAAAAACGGACTTCCATCATGTCGAAGAGAAGGAAAAACAAGAACAGGCACGGCGTGTGGCATTACAACTTGAAGAGCTGAATCATCCGCAGACACAGATGCGTCATCCTGCTGTCGTACGGTATGACCAGTTGATCCGAATGAATTTAATGTCAAACGACGCGTTACTCAGTTTTAAAAATGAGGTCGTGATTTTATCGGATGGAGAACAAAAATTCAATCGGATGATGACTGATATTTTGAACGCGAAATATGAAATCAACATTCAGTACTACATCATTCAAAAAGATTCGTTAGGACAGGCGTTGATCGCAGCACTGACAAAAAAGGCGAAAGAAGGGATAAAAGTCCGGTTACTTTATGATGCCGTCGGTTCGCGGGATTTAGGACGAAAAGATTTCAAAGAGCTGTTGCTTCATGACGGGGAAGTGTTTGCCTTTTTTCCACCGACGATTGGTTTGATCAACTTTCGGCTCAACAATCGGAATCACCGGAAGTCGTGTATCATCGACGGAAGAATCGGCTACATCGGAGGATTTAATGTCGGGACTGAATACCTCGGGATTGATGATAAGTTTGGGTACTGGCGGGATACGCATTTCCGGTTAGAGGGAGAAGTCGTACACGACCAGTTGGATCGTTTCATTCTCGACTGGAATCAGGCGAGCGACAGTTACACGGCCAAAGAATTTTTCCGTTATGGCACGCATTCGGTCGAACAGGCCTTGCCGATGCAAATCGTGACATCCGGACCGAACTCGAAAACAGAGCATTTAAAAAATATGTTAATCAAGATGATTTCGTCAGCCAGACAATCCGTTTATATCCAATCGCCTTATTTTATCCCGGACGCGAGCTACATGGATGCCTGCAAGATGGCATTATTATCAGGGGTAGAACTGAGAATCATGATCCCGAATAAACCGGATCATCCGTTTGTCTACTGGGCGACGACAGCAGCAGTCGGAGAACTGATTGATTACGGGGCAAAGATCTACACGTATGAACCCGGATTTCTACATGCAAAAACGATTGTCGTCGATCAAGAAATCGCATCAGTCGGAACGACGAACATCGACGCAAGGAGCTTTAGGTTGAACTTCGAGATGAATACCATCGTTTACGACGCAAAGGTCGCAAGCGCACTAGCCCGTTTGTTCGAAGAGGATTGTCTTGTCTGTGAACGATTGACTGCTGAGAAATACGCAGAACGGTCACGCATGATTAAATTCAAAGAGAGTATCTCGCGACTGCTGTCCCCGATTTTGTAGTGTGAGAAGAAGGGCGAAAACAGGAAAAGGACAAGAGAAATGGTATAGTGTAACTGAAAAAGACAAAGGAGAGTGAACGTTTTGGCAAAAGCAATCAAATTATTGATCTCAGACATGGATGGTACGGTATTATCCAGCAAACAGAAAATAGAACCGGAAACGATTGCCGCGATTCAAGCGGCAAAAGAAAAAGGTATTGAATTTGCGATTGCGACAGGACGAAATTACTTAAACGCTAAAGAATTGACGGATCAGGCAGGAATCGTTTGTCCGATCATCGCATCAAACGGTGCACGTGTCTTGACGGTTGACGGAGAAGAATTAAGTGCAACGACATTGACGGCTGAACAAGCGCAACAGATTTATGGCATCATCAGCCAATATGAAGTCTTCTTCGAGATGTTTTGTGATCAAGGTCTTGTCACCGCTCAAGGATCAACGATTGATGCAGCCTATGATTCGCTCAAGGAGATGAGTGAAGAAAGTGATCGTGCGAAAGATGTCCTCGAGTTTTTCCATAACCGATATTATGTCAATGAAGACGTCAAGATGATTGATGGATTCCGGTCGTTCATTCGGAATCAAGCAGGGCAAGTCTTTAAATTCATATCGTTTTCATTTGATCAAGACTTGATGAAAAAGATTTGGAAAGAGATTGAAGAAAAAGTGGACGGCATTTACGTAACCTCATCCGGTCATGATAACATCGAAGTCATGGCACTTGGTGCTGATAAAGGCACGGCTGTCAAAACACTGGCGAAACATCTCGGCGTATCCATCGACGAGGTGGCAGTGATCGGCGACAATCTAAATGATGTACCGATGTTCAAGGTTGCTGGAATGGCGATTGCGATGGGGAATGGTCACGAAGAAGCGAAAGCAATCGCCCATCAAGTCACAAAAACAAATGATGAGAACGGTGTTGGTTACGCGATTGGCCAATTGGCGGACAAAGCGTGGACGTAACGTCGGAGGAGGTCACCAACCGTGTTCAAAGCGTTTAAGGAGTTTGCGTTTCGCGGAAATGTGATTGATTTAGCCGTCGGCGTGATCTTGGGAGCCGCTTTTAGCGGTATCATCAAATCTTTAGTCGACAGCATCTTCATGCCGCTGATCGGAATAGTGATCGGTGGGATTGACGTGAAAGAGTTATCAGTGACGGTCGGGAAAGCCAAGTTGCTTTACGGACAGTTCCTTCAGGCAAGCATCGAGTTCATTTTGATTGCCTTTGCTTTATTTTTGTTCGTCAAGGGCATCAACAGCTTCCGCCGGAAAGAGGAAGTCCCAGCAGAAGTGGTCGTTCCGACAACGGAAGAAAAGTTATTGACCGAAATCCGGGATGCGTTAGTGCGTCGCAACGATTGACGACTAAAAAGAATCCGTAAAAAAAGGAAAATCGCTCATTCTTAGCTGCAGGACTACGCCTGATAGTTAAGAAGTAGAGCGATTTTTTTAACTTAGAGAATCGTTAACAAGTGATTTTCAGAGCAAACTTGCAGGGATAGTTGTTTGTCGATGCCTTTATCGAATTGAATGTCGAGTACATCATCCATTACATGAATAATCGTACCGTCACCAAACGCGGTATGACGGATCCGCATGTTTTGCTGAACAGGCAAAATAGGGATGGACGCTTTTTCAGTTACCCGTTGACTCCGCGCGTGTGCTATTTTGGCGGTGTCATTTGGATGAAGAATGTGCCGGATATTTCCGATGAACAGGGACTCTTCGACCGGCTTTGATTTATACCGGTAGGACAACAAATGAAGGTCGTGACGTGCCCGTGTCATACCGACATAAAATAAGCGGACCGCCTCTTCCATCTCTTCTAACTGCCCGTCTTTGTAAGACTTGATATTATCAGAGGACGGAAGTACCCCGTTGATCAAATCAATCATGAAGACCCGATCGAATTCAAGACCCTTTGCACTATGAAAAGTCGACAATGTGACGGCATTCTGATGTTTATTTGATTTTGCTTGCCGCATCAATTGTTCAAGATGCAGGATACGTTCCTTAAAAGCAAGCGCCGTCGGAAGGTCACTTGCGACATTTTCAATCGTATTAAGCATCTCGAGCAGAAAATCAATGCTGAAGCCAAGACTATCACTCATTTTTTTAAGGTTTTTTTCATAACCGAGTTCGTTTCGGATCAGCGTTAATGCCGATGCAGGTCGAGCCGTCCGAATGGCAGCGAAAACCGATTTGATGGTCTTTAATTGTTTCTTTTGATAAAACTTCATCTCGACATGTTGGATCAATAAATCAAATACATTTTCACCATTTCGCAGCTCATATAAACGTTGGAGTTGGACTTTCGAGATGTAACCGGCGAACTTCGTATGGATTTGTGCCAATAGATCAACGTCTGAAGGATCATTCGCCAGTTCAATGAAATGTAAGATATCCTTTAAAACCCAATGGCTAAAGAATTTATGGTCGATGTCCTTGATATAAAAAGGAATCCCTGCCAGATCAAGTGCGTTCATGACATTGATCGAAGAAGAATTGTTTCGATACAAAATCGCGACTTCCTGATAATTAGTTTCTTCCCGTAAGTGACGAATGACATAACGGGTCTGGTCTTCATAGGCAGGTAATGTTTCCACGACAATCGGGCGGGAAGAAGGGTTTTTTGTAAACATTTTTTTAGGATGCCGGACTTTATTTCGTTGAATGAACCGATTGGCCGTCTCGACGATTTCTTGCGAAGAACGGTAATTCTGCTCCATATACAAGACGGTAGCATCCGGGTACGTATCCTTAAAATGGATGATTTTAGAGACATCTGCTCCGCGCCAGCTGTAAAGGGTTTGGTCATCATCGGCGACGACACACAAATTGTTGTTCGGTAATGCTAATTTTTCAACAAGCTGGTGTTGGACCAGTGAGGTGTCCTGGCTTTCATCCGTCAAAATGTACTCAAATCGTTGTTGATACGTCGCTAACAATGAAGCATTTTCTGCTAAAATCGTATTGGCATACGTCAACATATCATCAAAATCCATTAAAGGGTGAAGCGGATCACGTAGTTTGAATTGTTCATAAGCAAGATAGATTTCCGGAAAATGTTTGATGGTCGTTTTTAACGTTTCGAGATCTTTTTGTGACAACAAACGGTTTTTGACAAATGAAATCATCCGCAACAATTCATCCATCTGATCTTCCGTGATGACGCTCCGATTGATGTCTTGAAAAATTCGACGGAGGATCATCCGTTTATGCAACGGTTGTTCGGAACGGGGAGAAGATGATTTCTCGATTGCCCCTTCGATGATCGTATAATGAAGGCGATTCGTTGCCGCATAGTCACGAACAACCTGAAAGGCAAAGCTGTGAATCGTCGAAAAAGAAGCGGTCGTTCCGATTAGATGATGGAACCAGTCGTGAAAACGTTCTGCCATTTCGTGAGCAGCAGCTTTACTGAACGTTAAACCTAAGATGGATCGTGGATTCACTTTTTTTTCAAGAATCAAATAAGCAATTTTAAAATTCAACGTTGTTGTTTTCCCGGATCCCGGGGAAGCGAGTAATAGAAGGGGACCTTGATCATGTTCAATCGCTTGGCGTTGCACATTGTTTAGCTTGGTTCCGGTTTCAAGCTCCATACGTTCGAAAAAGTCTGTCGACATCGTTTTGTTCACCTCTTACATCTGTAAACTCAAATTTCTCTTCTTAGTTTAGCATTTTCAGTTCGACAATTGATTAAGTCTACAAAAGAAGTGGAATAGAAGTAAAGAGAAAACCTTTCAGTCAACATCCCTCAAACATTGGCTAAAGACATCTAGAACATGTAAAATGTAAATAGATGTAAGGAGAGAAGCGTATCTCTTCGATTAATGGAAGGCGGAAAAAATATGTCTCAAGTGAAGTTAGTTATGTATACCAATGAACACTATGAACAATGTGATGCATTTATTCTTCCGGAAGAACAAATCCAATTTACGACATTTCCGACACAGGTGGTGTCAGAAGCGTTAGAAAATCCCGATAAATTTCCGGTTGTCATTAAAAAGGATACAGAAGTCGTCGGTTTTTTCATCCTGCATTTACATCCTCCCAAAACACATCGGACAGATGAGAAAAGTGTACTGTTGCGTGCCTTTTCGATTGATGCCCGGCATCAACAGCAAGGATATGCGAAAGAAGCGATGATGCAGTTGCCGGCCTTCGTGAATAAACATTTTCCTGAAGTGACAGCCATCACGTTAGCCGTCAATAAAAAAAATATCGCAGCAAAATCGTTGTACTTCAAGACAGGATACGTCGATACGCTGCAGTCTGTGATGGGACCGATTGGAGAACAGCATATCTTAGCATTTGATCTTCAAAAAGAAATCACATTCGGATAAAAAAAGCACACTCCTCAGTTCAAACTGAACTGCTCCCCGTCAAGTAGACAGGCGAAATAATAAAAATCTTTTAAACGGCTTGAGCCCTGAATTCCAGCGGACTCAAGCCGTTT
>NZ_JACSMT010000039.1:0-23842 GCF_018618815.1 Exiguobacterium sp. s128
TTCTTGAAGAAGCGGTCATACGCATCGGTCAGGTGTTTGACGCTCGATTGAAGCGAATGGCTATCGACTTCTTTCAGCCAGTCGAACTCCTGCTTCAGCATCGGGATTTCTTTCGAACAAGAACCGTAAGAGAGTCCTTTACCTGTCGCTTTATACGTCTCATCCCACTTCGCCAAGAAGTGGTTGAAGACGAAGCGCGAACAACCAATCGTCTTCGCGATGAGGATTTTCTGCTCTTTTGTCGGGTAGATTCTGAATTTGTAGGCCTTATGCTTCAACATGATTTTCACCTCCTTGAAAGGTATTATACCCGAAAGGGGGGGGGCGATTCACCTCCCACTTTCACTTCGTTTAGAAGTGGGAGTACTCTCGCCTAATTTAGATAGAACCGATCAAATCAACACTGACGACATCAGTTTCAGTTCATAATTCAGATGCAAAGCCGCCCCTTGACTCAAGGGGCGGCTTACTTGTTAGGATAACTGTTTCAAGACTAGTTTGACTTGCTGAATCTGATAGTTTTCGACATGCAACAGTTCCAAGTCATACGTTTCCGTCGCAAGTCGCTCACCAACTT
The DNA here is from genome assembly GCF_018618815.1 of Exiguobacterium sp. s128. NCBI lineage: Bacteria > Bacillati > Bacillota > Bacilli > Caryophanales > Exiguobacterium > Exiguobacterium sp. s128. The sequence goes on from NZ_JACSMT010000039.1 coordinate 578, forward strand.
GATAATCCGTCCCTTGCGCCTGGATGAATCCACCAATCGTATCGATTTCATCCGCATCAGCAAACGACAGATTAAACCGTTCTTCCAGGTCTGACAATAAGACCGTTCCCGCTATACGATATTCCGTCTTCGAAATCGTCTCGATGTCAGCTTGTTCATCTTCGTCGAATTCATCTCGAATTTCACCGACGATTTCTTCAAGCAAATCCTCCATAGCAATCATTCCGGCAGTCCCACCGTACTCATCGATGACAAGTGCGATATGGGAGCGCGTCACTTTCATCTTCAGTAACGTTTCCTGAAGCGGTGTCATCTCAGAAACGGCAGGAATCTCCTTCATATACTTTCGTAAATCGCGTTGCGTATCATTTGCTTGATCGGTCAAGACTTCCTTGACGTTGACGTACCCGATGATATGATCCTTATCAAAATCCTCAATGACCGGATAACGCGTGTATTGATTGTCCGTCATGATTTGTAAGACTTCCGGCCATGTCATGCTGAGCGACAACGTCGTCACGTTCATCCGGGGAACCATGATATCCTTTGTGACATGTTCGTCAAACGCAAAGACGTTTTGCATCAAAGCGAGTTCCGTCTGATTGATCTCACCGCTCTTAAAACTTTGTGACATGATGATCTTCAACTCTTCCTCTGAATGGGCTTGTTCATGCCCGGCCGGCTGAACGCCGAACAGACGAAGGAAGACACGGGCTGAACCGTTCATCACCCAGATAAACGGATACATGATTTTACCGAAGACATACAGCGCTGGTGCGAGGAGCAATGTCATGCGTTCCGCATACTGGATCGCCAGCGTCTTTGGTGCGAGCTCTCCGATGACGACGTGCAGGAATGTGACCGACACGAAGGCAATCGTGTACGACAGAATCGTCGATAGGGCTGCTGCGACACCAAACTCATCAAAGACCGGTCCAAGCAACTTTTCGACGGTCGGCTTCCCGAGCGCCCCAAGTCCCAGTGCCGTGATCGTAATGCCGAGCTGACAGGCTGACAAGTAGTAGTCCAGGTCACTGGCGACTTTTTTTGCCAGGACCGCCCCCTTGTTTCCTTCCTGAATCATTTGATCGAGCCGTGACATCCGAACCTTCACGACCGCAAACTCCGATCCGACGAAAAACGCCGTCAACACGATCAACAATACAAGCAACGCCAAATTCAATACCAACAATATGTCCAATTCATTCCCCTGAAACAGGGGGTCACCTCCGAGTAATATAATTTGAATCGCAAAAATGATTCCACAATCTAAAACCGTACAGTAGAACGTTATAGTTACAATCATAGCGGACGGTTTTCTGAATATCAACTGTTTTGCCTTTGGCAATGACATGATTATTCTGAATAATCTGGTTAAAATAGTAATGAAATGTGTAGGCGGAGGTCCTCTCGTGGCCTTTGGCTTTTTTTGTTTGACAATCGTTTTTAATCCGTTAGACTGTTAACTAACGACCGTTAGGAAGGTGAACACATGAAAGCTACATTATTACTCCACACCGCGCTGCGTCATTTTGCCCAACATGGTTATGAAGGAGCATCCCTACAGGAGATTGCGCAAGACGTCGGCATTAAGAAACCATCGATTTATGCCCATTTTCGGGGGAAAGACGAATTATTTCTCTCGGCGATGACGTATGCGCTTGACACGCAAAAAATACATCTTGCCACCTACTTCATCTCAACCCGGCATCTTTCACTCGAGCAGAGTCTGAAAGGTTTTTTTGAGTGGTTTCTTGAAGAAAGCACCCAAAACGATCAGTTGAAATTCATTTTACGAATCGCCTACTTCCCGCCCGTCAAACTCGAACGGGAAGTGACCGACTTGATCAATCCGTTTTTTGATTCGCTGCACCGCCACCTGACTCGGTTACTACGAGAACGGGACCGGACGGAACAGCTTCTTTTTTCAGATGATTATGCTAGTGCCGCCCTTGCCTACTTGACGGTGACGGAAGGCACGATGACGGAGTTCGTCTACAACGGTGTCGAAGCCTATCAACGACGTTTCACCGCCGTCTGGCCAATTTTTTGGCGGGGACTCGTCCGGTAACAAGTCAAATTAGAAACAGAGGATGGTAACATGCAAAATAACAAATTAATCTTAGGTACCTTATTACTCAATCTTTTCATCGCCTTTTTAGGCATCGGGCTCGTCATCCCCGTCACCCCGACGATCATGAACGAACTGGCTATTTCCGGTTCGACCGTCGGCTACATGGTCTCGGCGTTTGCCTTTGCCCAGCTGATTCTCTCGCCGCTTGCCGGTCGCGCCGTCGATAAATACGGTCGGAAACCGATGATCATCATCGGTCTGTTCATCTTCAGCATGTCGGAACTGTTGTTTGGTCTTGGTCAGACGGTCGAAGTATTGTTTGCGTCTCGGATTCTGGGCGGGGTCAGTGCCGCCTTCATCATGCCGGCCGTCACCGCCTTCATTGCCGACATCACGACGAATGAAACGCGACCAAAAGCACTTGGTTATATGTCGGCCGCGATTTCGACCGGTTTCATCATCGGTCCCGGCATCGGCGGATTTTTAGCCGACATCGGCACCCGCGTCCCATTTTTCTTCGCCGCAGCCTTTGGACTCGTCGCGATGATTTTGTCCGTCTTCACGTTACGGGAACCGGAACGCCACTATCATGAAACGTCGACGGTCCAACAGAAAACCGGGTTCCGGAAAGTTTTTTCACCACTCTACTTCATTGCTTTTATGGTCCTGCTGATTTCTTCCTTCGGACTCGCGTCGTTTGAGTCACTGTTTGCGCTGTTCGTCGACCGGAAGTTCGGCTTTACGGCAAAAGACATCGCGCTCGCGATTTCACTCGGCGCGATCGTCGGTGTCATCGTTCAGGTCGGACTGTTTGAACGCCTGACGCGTCGGTTCGGCGAGATTCGTCTGATCCGTTACAGTCTGATTGGCTCGACCCTGCTCGTGCTTGTCATGACCTATGTGACAAGTTACCTCTCGATTATTCTCGTGACGATGGTCGTCTTCGTCGGTTTCGACTTGATGCGCCCTGCCGTCACGACATATTTATCGAAAATCGCCGGAAATGAACAAGGTTTCGTCGGCGGAATGAACTCGATGTTTACGAGTATCGGGAATATTCTCGGACCAATCATCGGCGGAATCCTGTTTGACGTCGATCTCAACTATCCGTTTTACTTTGCGACCGTCATGCTTGCAATCGGCATCGCCTTGACCTTCGTCTGGCGGGAACAAGAGCCGGCTGACGAAGCCATCGAACAAAAAACATCGTAATGAACGAAGCCCGAACGTCTTGTGTATCCTAGTCGGAATACGCGAGAGGTTCGGGCTTTCTAATTTAATCATAAGCGTTAGTCGAAAACTTTTAAAAGCTTCAATTTCATGTTTTGTGAATAACGAGTAGTTTTCCTTCATTATACTAGATGCCCAATGTACCAAATGCACGGTGGACGGATGATATTTCAGTCATAACAGCTCGTCCCTCCTATTGGATTATATCGATTGCTCGCTTAGCCATCGTTCCACCGATTGCAACGCCCCTTCCAAGTGTCCACCGAATGTCGAATCACTTTCTGTCCCGAGCAGCGTGACATGTTCACGCCATGGCTCATCAAGGAGAATCGGTCGATACGCGGGGAAGTCTGTTAATGGATCAGCATCCGCAATCGTCGCGGTCTCCGGTTCATTTGCCCAGTCCTGATAAAAAACGGCAATCGGATGACCGGCTTCCTCTCCGAATAAACGGGTCATCTGCGCCACGGCTTGTTGCTTTAATTCCGCTTCGCTGAAAGCCTTGCGTTCTGATGCCGTCAGACGGAAAAATCCGAATAACGCCCCGGGTCCGGTCAGAGGGGATGCGTCATGGACTTCCTGCAAAACCCCTGACCAGCTGATGGCAAAACCGGACCGACCCGCTTGCCGCCAAAACGGTGTTTCGTAAACGACAACGACTTTCGCCTGTCCGGCCATCCAGGTAGGGGTTTCATCCAGTTGACGATGGACGGATTCCGGCAATTCTGGGAACCATGTGAATTGAGAAGCAATTCGGGGCGGAACGGTCAACAGGACATGATCAAACGACTGTTGCATCTGTCTCCCTTGATGCTCGATCGTCAGTTCGATCTGCTTCTTTTTCAAAATAGTAGTGATGCGGTGTGACAGACGAATCGTATCCGGAGCAAGTTTTCCGGCCAATGCATTCGGCACACTTTCCATTCCATTTACCAGTCGATGCGACAAGACCGTTTGCCCGTCCGGTAACTGATGTTGTTCCACTTGTCCCGGTGATCGTTCGAGCATCATCGTTCCTGCCGTCGCCTGGACGAGTGTCGGAAGTTCTAAATTCTCCACGAGCTTCGTCATCAACGATTCCGATTCCGGCCAATACCAGGTCGGTCCGAGATCAAAAGCATACGCTTGCCCTTCGTAAGACAACGTTTTGGTCAGAATCCGTCCACCAATCCGGTCACGGGCTTCAAAGATGGCCACGTCGTATCCCGATTTCTGCAGACGCCAAGCGGCATACAGACCGGTGATGCCGGCACCGATAATTGCGACTTGTTTCATGATAAGTTCCTTCTTTCCAGTGATTTCCTTCTCAGTGTACCGAAAAACAATTCGACCGCCTACTCTTTAAAATAAGCAAACAAAAAAACAGAGCGTCATCCGACACTCTGCCGCTCCATCTTAAGATGATTGCGCATGCTGCCAATCGTCTTCATCGAAGACCGACTGGACCCATTCTTGGGAGACAAATAATGATTTCGCGATGGCTTCGTCGGATTTCCCGAGTTTACGCAACGTATGGACGATTCGAATCCTTCGCTCCAGTTCACGTTCATCAGGCAACAATTCCGGCATCATATCGGCGCCTCCTTTCTCTCTCTAAGCCAACCATCCTCGTTTTGTGTTAGTTACCCGATTATCGGTTGAATATTCCGAAAATTCAAGGGTTTCGATGATTTTTGATAAATAGTCTAAAAAAAATAACAGTCTCATCACGCCGAAATGTAAAATAAACTTTACAAAATGTAAAACAGACTATACAATCTAAGTATCAATTATTAAAGGAGACCTGCGATGAAGCTGACCAATCGGGTTAAATCGTTGCGCAGCAGCAACGGATGGACACAGGAACAGTTTGCTCAGATGATCGGTGTCACGCGTCAAACGATCATCTCGCTTGAAAAAGGAAGTTACACGCCGTCTCTGTTGCTCGCGATGCAAATTGCACGGGTATTCGAACGACCTGTCGAATCGATTTTTTATCTAGAGGAGGAATCGGAATGAAACGTGTCATCATTCAATCGTGTTTGAACATTTGTATGTATTTTTTGGGAGCTGTTTTCATTAGTTCGATTCATGATCAACTAAATGTTTTTCAAAATGACCCGCTCAACGGCACCGGTTTTAACCTGACACTGGACCTTTCAATTATTCTTCCCGTTTTATTGGTCGCAATCGGTCTTTCAATCACCGGCTACTGGATGCGGACAGATCAGAAAAGTTCTTTTTCCAAGTGGTCGTCGTCGACGACGGAGTTTTCTGATCAAGATGAACGGGAAGAAGTGATTACAGGAAAAGCAACTCGTGCCTCATATGTGACTTTTTTAATCACTTTACCCATATTAATGATTGGCTTTTTATTTGATGTTCCGCTGATGTCGGTATTTCCAAACTTTGCGTTTTATGCCATTGCACTCGTCTTAACAGCAGGAACCTTTTCCTATATGACAGCCTGGGTCTATCATTACCAACGCTAAAAGCTCATAAATACTTGACGAAAAAGTACTGGGTCTGCCCTTCCGCCGGATGATCGGCGAGGCGACCGTACTCTTCAAACCCGAGCTTTTCATAAAATCCCGGTGCCTGAAAATTGAACGTATCGAGTAGAATCTTACTGCATGATTTCTCTTCGGCAATGGATTCGATTTTTTCCATCAACTGTTTTCCAACACCGCCTGTTCGGTTTTCCGGGTCGACCCACAAAAAGTGCACCTGCAGATGATTCCACATATAACTTGCCGTAACACCGCCAAGGAGCTCTTCCTCTTCGTCCCATGCCAAAAAGCAATAGGTTTCCGTTTCTGTATAAACTGACGTCGGAACATGCTGACGATTGTAGGCAATCAGCTGTTCCCGGATCCATTGCCCGTCTTCCGTTGTACCGATAGTAATTTCCATCATCCACCCCCCCGATTGAAAAATTTTACATTCTCATCTCATGATAACACGTCAATTTGAATATTTTGTCAAAAGAAAAAGAGGAGCCGCTTGGCACCTCTTTTTTTACTTCATGAACTCTTTTTCCGTACCATTGGCAAACTCAATCTCGACTTCAAGCCGGGTCGCATCCTTGATGTCAAATACTTTCTCGATTTCTGCAATCGCGTCATCATTTGACGTATTGGCATCCATGTTGAGTTCGTCGAGCTTCGGATCAAGGATCTTCATCGCTTCATTGCCTTGAGACCGTTCACCGTCCATTTTGTAATCTGCTTCCGTCCCGTCATTGTCCCGGTCGTAACTGATGTCGACCATATCCATCATATCTGCCGTGTCTGCCTCGACCGACAGACTGACGAATCCGTAATCCTTGTCGGCATTTTCCGTCACCATATCTTGATCTTGTGTACCCGACGAATCATCCTTCATCGTGCTGTCATCATTCATCGAATTATCATCCGTCGTGGTCGTTTCTTCAACTTTTTCCGTTTCCTGATTGTCCGAGTTGCCACATCCTGCCGCGAACAAAGCTAACCCAAGAACCGGTACGAGGTACGTTTTTTTCATTTCATGCCCCCTCTCTTTTTTTGACTATCCCCGAATGAAAAAGTTGATAATCGTTTGGATATGCGCGCTGTTTATCCATTGAACAAAAAAATAGGGCTGACTTTTGAGTCAACCCCGATCTTTTCAACCGTAATTTCTTACCAGTCATTCCCTAGAACCCGCATGCTGTCGAATCAGTTTGCCAGACATTTCTTGATGTGTTGGTAATTCTTATTCCCGCCGGATAAGTTACAGACATCCGTAAATCCAAGATTTTTTAAGACGTTTTGAGCGGCGTTTCCGGTCACCCCTTTGTTGCAATAGACGATCGTCGGCAACGTCGGATCAAGTTCCTTCGCCCGTGTCCGCAGTTCACCGAGCGGAATATGAATCGCGCCGTCGACATGATTTTTTTCGAACTGGGCTTTCGAGCGCGTATCGATGATTTGGAACGACTTGCCGCCGGCGACCTGTTCCATCAATTCATTTGGCGTCAGCAAGCGTGCTGTTTTTTTGATCGCATTGTCAAGTGCCATCCCGGTATAGAGAACCGGATCCTTTGTCGTCGAAAATGGCGGCGCATAGGCGAGATCGAGATGGAACAGATCCTCTGCTTTTGCTTTGAAGGTGATTGCCGTCGCGAGGACATCAATCCGCTTGTCGACCCCTTGCGGACCAACAATCTGTGCTCCGAGTACCCGTCCCGTTGCCCGGTCAGCAATCGCTTTGATGACCATCTCTTTTCCACCCATGTATTCCGGGCGATCCGGTTTGATGTTATGGAGAACTTCGATATCATATCCGGCTTCCCGCACTTCTTTTTCCGTCAAACCGGTCTGTGCGACCGTCAAATCAAACGCTTTGAAGATACCGGTTCCAAGAATCCCGCGGTGTTCCGCTTCTTCTCCGGTGATGACCATACCGGCAATCCGCCCCATCTTGTTGGCGGTCGAGCCAAGCGGACGGTAAATCGCTTCCCCGGTAATGACAGAGAAACTTTCCGCGACGTCACCGACGGCATAAACATCGGTCAGATTCGTCTGCATCTTCCGGTTAACGGCAATTGCACCCGTCTGACCCATCTCAACACCAATCTGTTTTGCGAGTTCGGTATTCGGTTTAACTCCGACGGACAGGATGACGAGGTCTGTTTCAATCGATTTGCCGCTCTCGAGCGCAACTTCCGTGACGCGTGACTCTCCGTTGAATGCCGTCACCGATTCACCCAGTAACAGGGAAACCCCTTTGTCTCTTAAATGATCGGCAACCCGTTCTGCCATGTCACGGTCAAGCGGCGGCATGACTTGCGGCAGACGTTCGACAAGCGTCACCTGAATTCCGCGGTACGTCAACTGCTCGGCCATTTCAAGACCGATGAAGCCGCCGCCGACGATTGTCGCCGTTTTCGGATCATGGGCGTCGATGTACGAACGGATCGCATCGGCATTCCGGACATTCCGGACCGTGAAGACGTTGTCGTGATCGACACCCGGGAACGGCGGAACGATGCTTGACGCACCGGTCGCGAGCACCAGGGTATCGTACGTATCCGTCAATCGCTCGCCTGTCGCTAAATTAACGATGGTCGCCGTTTTCGTCGCATGATCAATCGATTCGACTTCGTGCCGGGTATGAATATCGATGTTATACCGTTTTTTGAAGAACGCGGCATCGCGCGGTGTCAATTCGTCAATGTCGGCAATCTCACCGCCGACGAAGTACGGAATCCCGCAACCGGAATAGGAGATGTCCTGATCGCGGTCGTAGATTGTAATCTGTAAGTCTTCATTATTCCGGCGTGCTTTTGCGCCGACCGATGTCCCGGCGGCGACGGATCCGATGATCAATAATTTCATGTGCATTTCCTCCTAAAAATCAATAAAGTAACAAGCTGATGTATAACCCGAGTAACGTGATGGTCAGTGTCGGAATCGTTAGAATCGTTCCAATTTTAAAGTATTGTCCCCAACCGATTTTGACACCTTTTGAGCGCAAAACGTGCAACCAGAGTAAGGTCGCCAGGCTGCCGATTGGTGTAATTTTTGGTCCAAGATCGGATCCGATGACGTTGGCATAAATCAAGGCTTCCCGAATCGTTCCGGTTGCTTGACTGAGATCAATCGCCAGCGCATCAATCATGACGGTCGGCATATTGTTCATGATTGATGACAGAATGGCGGCGAGGAAGCCCATCCCGAACGTCGCTGCCGCGAGATTCGTCGCGAAACCATCAATGACATCGGCGAGAACTTGCGTCAATCCGGCATTTTGGAGACCGTAGACGACGATATACATCCCAAGCGAGAAGAAAACAATTGCCCATGGTGCGCCGGCGATGACTTTTTTCGTCGGTACACTCGGTGAACGACGTGCCATTAACAGGAAGAATAAGGCGATGACGCCGGCAACCAAACTGACCGGAATCCCGATGAGGTCACTCGTAAAGTAGCCGACGACAAGCAATACAAGCACCAGCCACGATAACTTGAACATCCGGTGATCCTTGATTGCCGCACTCGGCGCGACGAGTTGTGTCACATCATAGGTCTTCGGAATACTTTTCCGGAAGTACAGATACAAGACAAGCAGACTGCCGATGACAGAAAAGACGTTGACGAACACCATCCGTGAGGCGTATTCCGTAAAGCCGATGTCAAAGAAGTCGGCCGAGACGATATTGACAAGGTTTGAGACGACAAACGGTAGACTTGCCGTGTCGGCAATGAAGCCCGAGGCAAAGACATACGCCAAGACAACATAATCCGGTAACTTCAGATGCCGGACCATCGCGAGGACGATCGGCGTCAGAATCAAAGCAGCCCCGTCATTCGCAAACAAGGCGGCAACGACGGCACCAAGCAGTGTCATGTACACAAATAGTTTGACACCGCCGCCTTTGGCGATCCGTGCCATATGGAGTGCTGCCCATTCAAAGAAACCGATCTCATCCAATATCAAGGAGATGATGATCAGGGCGATGAAGGTAAACGTCGCGTTCCAGATGATGCCCCAGACTGTCGAGACATCATCCAGATTGACAACGCCGGTCAGTAAGGCAATCAGTGCCATCCCCATCGCGGAGTAGCCGATGCCGAGACCTTTTGGTTGTTTGATGATTAAAAATAACGTGATCAGGAAAATCCCGATCGCAAGTAGATGTGTGCCGGTCAATGCGTTCACTTCATTTCTGTATTAAATTTCGAATTTCCGTTTAACAATTTGATGCGCCGAGGAGGACGATTTGCGGACCCTGGTCCGTCTCTTCCAGCGCAAGCGTGATGCCATGACTGACATCCGTTAAATTCCCGTCAATCGCAAGTGCCAATCCGTCAAAGTCTTTAACTTGATCACCGGTTTCGCCGGCACCGAATCCAAGTCCGAAGCTCGGTCCGCAACAGCCTTGTCCGGCTTGATAGAGACGAATGCCGGGTTCTTGTTCGTGTTCTACTTGTTCTTTTAGGTACGTGACTGCTTCAGGTGTGATTTGCATAGAATTCATCCTTTCGAAAGTGCGAGTAGGTGGTGATATCCGGAAACCGGTTCGGGTTGCCAGGCTACGACAGCCATCTGTTGGCTCAATCGGTCGACTTCTTCCAACCAAGGGCGTTCCGCTTCCGCTTTATGACCGAGAATCGGATCATGCGTTGCCGTCGCGGCAAACGATTGATTAACAATCCAGGCCATCGGCTCAATCCCGGCACGCCGTAAATCTTCCTGGAGACGACCGGCTTCAAAGACGGGTGTCGCTTCTGCCAGTGTCGTGATGATGACGTGCGTCCGGTTGGCGTCACGCAGTTGCGGCAATAACGTTTTGACCGCTTCCGGTACATCTCCGGTCGCCCGTTCCATTTCCTGATGGTAACTTTCCGTCGCGTCGAGTAACAATAACGTATGACCCGTCGGTGCCGTATCGATGACGACGTATCGGTCGTTTGCCCGGGCAACCGTATCGCCAAAGGCGCGGAAGACGGCAATTTCTTCTGTACAAGGCGATTTTAAGTCTTCTGCGAGTAACGCGTGGGCTTCATCCGTCAGTTCACCCGCTGCTGCGTAGACTTGGTCCGTATAACGGTCAATTTCAACCTTCGGATCAATCCGGCTGATTTCAAGATGCCGGTTTGCGTTCGTCTCAATCGTCAGTTCAAGGTGCGCCGCCGGGTCCGTCGTCGTCAGAACAACGTCGTGTCCCCGTTCCGTCAAAGCAATCGCAATCATCGAGGCCATCGTCGTTTTTCCGACCCCGCCTTTCCCCATCGTCATGATGACACCTGGTCCAGCTGCATCCAGTTGATCAATCAAACGAGATAACGTCGGGACGTCGATTTGCTCCCGCTTCATCGATTCCAACGGATGTTCGGTTACCGTCAACCAGTTGCGGAGCTGATCGACACCAATCAAACTTGTTGGCGCATAAGGTAAACTAAACAACGGGACTTCTCGTAAAAAAACATCCGGTAACGTCGCAAGCGCTGCTTGCTGACGATGCAAAAAGGCCTGGTAATACGTATCGTGACTCGTTGTCACCGGCAATATGCCGTTGACAATCAAACGGGCATTTTGAATCCCGAGCGTACGCAGTTCCTGATAGGCGTGGGCTGCTTCCGTCAATGTGGATGACTCCGCCCGGGCGACCAGAATTAAGGTCGTCTCTGCCGGATCGGCCAGCAGCTCTGTCGCTTCTTTATACTGTGACTTCTTCTCCGTCAACCCTGCCAGCGGACCGAGACAAGACGTGCCGGTCGTGTTCTCATCGAGGTAGACGTTCCAAGCATTTGGCAGACTGAGCAAGCGTAACGTATGTCCCGTCGGTGCCGTATCAAAAATGATATGATCGTATGTCTGTTTGGCGTCAGGTGCTGCCAACAATCCGGTAAATTGATCAAAGGCGGCGATTTCGACGGTACAGGCACCGGACAATTGTTCTTCCATCGACCGGACGGCCGTATCCGGCAAAATCCCCCGGTACGGTCCGACGACCGCTTCCTTATAATCCGCTGCCGCTTGTTCCGGGTCGAAGTTTGCGACGAACAGGTGCTCGACCCCGGGAACAGCAGCCGGTTCTTCTGTCAGTTCCATCTTAAAGACATCCTGGAGATTGCTTGCCGGATCCGTCGAGACAAGCAGTACGTGTTTCCCGAGGTCCGCCAGTTCGATCGCGAGAAGGGATGCGGTCGACGTCTTGCCGACGCCGCCTTTTCCGGTCAAAAACAAGTAACGGGTCAATTGTAGGCCTTCCAGAGTTAACGGTTCCATCTTCGTCACGTCCTTATTTTAGAGTCAGGCGAACTTTCGGTTTTTGACCATCAACGACTGCAAAACTTTTTTCTTCTAATCCTGTCAACTCCGCGATTTCCGCATTCGACAAGTAGCCGCGGCGACGGACGATTGCACCATCCACAAGCGTGATCGGCAAAATGTCGACTCCGTCCGTGATCGCTTCCTTGATCAATGAATTCAAGACGAACGCAGCCGGCTCATTCGCTAAATTAAACCGTTTAATCGGATACCCCTGTTGTTTCAAGGCATGGACGACCGTCGCCATCCGGGTCAGTTCCGGATCAATCGAAGGTCCGCATAAACCGGTCGGGCAACACATCGCCGGATCATAAATCTCAATTTCCTTCATCTTCAATCAGCTCCTTCTCTTTATATAACCAATTCGTTATATATAATATAACCTTATTGTTATGTGGGATGCAAGGGAAACTGTCCCCCATTGCTAAATAACCTCTCAGCAACTTTTGTTCGGAATCGCCGGCAATTCCATTGCGTTCAAAATCGTCAGCAGTAAGTCATGCTGCGGATGATCCGGATTGATTCGAAAATGAATCCATTGCCGTTCACGCCGCTCCAGGATGATCTGCGACTGGCGTAATAGTTTCAAGTGGCGACTGACGGCGGGTTGTGAGATATCAAACATCTCAACAAAATCACAAACACAATGTTCCCGGACGTGCAATCGTCGTAAAATTTCAAGACGTGTGCCATCGCTGAGCAGTTTTAAGAACTGACTCATCTCGTCGACACGGTTCGTTGTCTCGATCATAGATGATCCTCCTTTCAATTTCAGTTACTTGCGTCTTCTTTGGCAAACCGTTGAATTCGTTCCCCGATCTGATCACGGACACGTTGGAAAACAGCCCATTGTTCGGCTTCCGTCCCAGTCGCGCGTGCCGGATCATCGAATCCCCAATGTTCTTGGCGGACATGCGGAGGAATGACAGGACAATTATCACGCGCATCCCCACACAACGTCACGACGATTGTTGCCCGCTTTAAGAGATCCAGATCAATCAAATCGGACGTTTGCTCGGAAATATCAATGTCCTGTTCCTGCATCGCCCGGACGGCTTTCGGATTCAAGCCATGTTGTTCAATCCCGGCTGAATAGACGTCCCAGTCCGGCAAATACTGTTTCGCAAACCCTTCCGCAAGTTGGCTCCGACATGAGTTTCCTGTACAAAGAAAATAGATGACTGGTCGTGTCATAGTTTGCCTCCTTCGCTGTTTATATAACGATTGTATTATATAACCTCTTTGTTATTCAAGTTTTTTGGGGGCTTGTCGCTTGAAAAAGCGTGGATACAGTTGATTGACGATCAAAAAGTACAGGATGAACACGGGAAAGAAAAAATTGATGAAGTCGCTCAACTCATCCGTACTTAACCAAATCGATTCATCATACATCAAACGTCCTGATGCCGTGATTGAGACCGGATGCGTCGCAAGCGTCAAACCAATCAAGACAAACAGACAGACACCGAGATCATTCAGCCAGACTTGGGTACTGCCATTTGAATTACGAAACATGTCCGGTGTCTCCTTGTTGAATCAGCATGGCCCAGTCGGGTTGCAATAAAGAAAAAATCCGCCCGTCGTGCGACGTCTCCCCCTGATAGAGATAGCCGCGCAACACCCCTTCTTCTTCAAATCCAAGCCGAGTCAGCAGCTCGATCGAAGCTCGATTTTGTAGAAACGTCACCGCACCCATGCGGTGTAATGCAAGTGTCTCAAACGCATATTCCAAAACAGCTTGAATCGCTTCTGCTGCATAGCCATACCGCCAGTGAGCAGGGTCAAGCTCAAAGCCGATTTCCGCCTTTTTACTGTACAGACTGAGATGATTTAGACCAAGCGTCCCGATGAACGTACCCGCTTCCCGGATGACCATACCCCAGCGGATTCCTTGACCGCTGTCATACGTCTGTTTAAACGAGTCAATGATGTTCAAGGCATCGGATGTTTCACGTAACGGATCCATCCCGTAAAAGCGGGTGACGTCTTCATTCGACAAGATGTGGAAAATGGCTGGCGCGTGCTCGGGCATTACCTCAATGAGCTGTAAACGTGTCGTGTCTAAAGCGGGAAAAGTCATTGGTATTCCTCCAGTTACTGTGTTGGATTTTTTCGTCTTGAATGCTTCAAAATTTACGTCTAACTTGTGTCTTTTGAACAGGAATCGGCACATTTGCTAACGATTGAGACAACTTGTTCTTGCGTCCATCGCTCTATACTAAACATATAGAAGCGCGTGTTTTGTGTGATGAAGGAGTGAATGTTCATGGAAGAAGTCAATTTACTCGTCCTTGCCACGCAGTATATGTTTTGGGTCGGTTTCGTCGGAATGGCCGCTGGGACACTCTACTTTTTAGTCGAACGGAATTCCCTTGCACCGGAATACCGATCCACCGCCACCGTCGCCGCACTCGTCACCTTTGTCGCTGCCATCCATTATTATTTCATGAAGGACGCCGTCGGAACGTCCGGTCTGTTATCGGAAATCGATGGTTTCCCAACAGAAATCCGCTACATCGACTGGCTCGTCACGACGCCGCTGTTGCTCGTCAAGTTTCCCTTGCTGCTTGGTCTGAAAGGTCGGCTTGGCCGTTCGTTGTTAACGAAACTGATCATCGCCGACATCATCATGATCGTCGGGGGCTATATCGGGGAATCGTCGATCAACATCGCCGGCGGTTTCACACAACTCGGATTATGGTCGTATCTGATCGGTTGTCTCGCCTGGATTTATATCATCTATCTGCTGTTTACGAACGTCACGAAAGCTGCTGAAAACAAACCGGCGCCGATTCGTGATGCACTGTTGAAGATGCGCTTGTTCATCCTGATCGGTTGGGCCATCTATCCGATCGGCTATGCCGTCACGTTGTTTGCGCCGGGGGTCGAAATCCAGCTCGTCCGTGAACTGATCTACAACTTTGCCGATTTGACGAACAAAGTCGGGTTCGGTTTGATCGCCTTCTTCGCTGTCAAAACGATGTCGACCATGTCATCGCAAAAAGGAAAGACGTTAACGTCTTGACTGAACTTCTGAAACAGTTTCGCCATCAGGCGGGACTGTTTTTTCCGTTGATGACTGGTTTTCCTCCAAGTGCTTAAAACTATCTTGATCATTTTTGGTTGAAAATCCGACGAACTCCACGTTTTCTTTATCATTTACAGCGTATGTATATACGGCATCCGGTTCATTGGCAAAGACGACGTCGATTTTATACGGATTGAGATGCTTATATTGTTCTTCCCAATAAGGAACAGTCATTGTCGTCCAACGTTCACCCGGATAGTTCTTCTCAAGATACGTCCCGACCTGCTCAGCATTGCTCGCACTTCGTTGATCAAGATAATACGGATAGATCATCAGGTAAGCTCCATACGCGATACAGATGACACCAGCCAGGCTAAACGTCAGGACGCGTCCTCTCGATTTCGTTTTTAATTTCATGCCCAACACGATGATTGGAATCACGACAGCGAACAACATCATGGCTTCAATGATTTCATATGGTCCCATGTCGATAACCTCCTTTTCACTATTGCTATATATTACGGTTTCGTCTTAAAAACCCCTGCTTTTTCCATAAAAAAACAGGTATCCGCTGGGGATACCTGTCTGACTCCTTACACTTGAAAGCGGCTCGATAACCGTTTTAAATCGTCGGCCATCGTCGCAAGCGATTGCGAAGCCGATGAAATTTCTTCCATCGAGGCCATCTGTTCTTCCGTCGAAGCGGAGATGTTTTCCGTCCCGGCAGCGGTACTTTCCGTAACTGATTGAATCTCACGCATGACGGCAGCAATCTGCTCACTGCCGGCCGCCATTTCCTGAACGGCACCGGAGACTTCTTCGACCTGTCCGGTCACTTCCCCGATTGACTGTTCGATCGCATTGAACGACGCACTGGCTTCCCCGGCGACTTGAATGCCGTTCGTCATCTGTGCCGTCACCTTTTCCATCGAGACAACGGATTGTTCCGTTTCGCGCTGGATGACTTGAATCAAGCTTTCGATTTGTTTCGCAGCAAGGGCCGACTGTTCCGCAAGCGTCTTGACTTCCGCTGCGACAACGGCAAATCCGCGTCCTTGTTCACCGGCCCGGGCCGCTTCGATGGCGGCATTCAGTGCCAATAGATTCGTCTGTGCGGCAATGCCCGTGATCGAGTCCGTGATCTGCCCGATTTCTTGCGACCGGTTTCCGAGGCCGACGATGACTTGACCCAGTTCCGTGAAGTCGGTGTTGATCCGTTCCATCTGCTGACCAAGCTGACTGACGACTTGTCCGCCGTGGGTGACTTTACTCATCGCGTCACTCGTCGCGTCCGTCATCTGTTGGGCGTTTCCGGCGACTTGGCTGACGCCTGCCGTCAAGTCCTGAACGGTCCGTGATGCACCCGAGACTTGGTTTAACTGTTGACTTGCACCACTTGCGATCTCTTCCATCGTCACAGCGACCATTTCTGTTGCTTTGGTCGTCGCTTCCGCATTCGTACTCAATTCGTCCGATGCTGTCGCGACATGTTGTGACGTATCCGTCATCTCGATGATGACTCCATGTAATTGTTCCGTCATCGTGTTGAAGGATGTCGTCAATTGACCAAGCTCGTCTTTCGACACGTAATCGCCGCGAACAGTCAAATCACCTTCACCGGATTGTTTCATCCAGCCTTGGAGTGAACGAATCGGTTGTGTGATCAGACGCGTGATGTAAAGTGCGAGACTTACGAACAATAACAGGGCGATGACAAAAATCCCAAGCATGATGTAAAACGCCGTTTGTTGTTCCTGCTGGTTCAACGCATTGATGTCTTTTGCTTGTTTCGTCATCGTCTTCATCAAACTTTTCGCCGAGTTCGCGACGTTCTCCCGAACTTGCTCCAGGTTCTCTGAATAACTCTTATAGGCATCTTCATTTTCATTTCGTGAGGCAAAGTCTTGAACCATACTCATCCCATTATCATAGGCCAGTACATTATCCTTTAAGATTGCCAATTGTTTGCTTGATTGTTCCGTCAGCTTAGCCGTACGTTCGTATGTATCTAGAGACGACCGGATTTGGGCTTGACGTGTATCAATTTCGCCTCCCAATTCTTCGATGCGTTTCGGATCCGTCGTTAGAATCATTTCGACCAGAAACGAGTCGAGTGCCCGCGTATCGATCCGGATTTGAGCGACTTCCTGGACCGGCAACAGATTTTCCTGATACATCGCTTCCGACGCCTTTGACATCTGATTCAAGAAATAAAGCCCGGCGCTTGCCAGTAAAATCATGGCGATGATCGCTGTCGCGATCAACAGTTGAATCTTTTTTCGTACCGTTAAATTTTTCATCTTCTCATCCCTCCACCTCCTTTATCGGTAACTTATTCAAATTATTCAGTGTTTTTTCATGATTGGTATGAGCAATGTGTTGCTCCAAGCCCTTGGTTACGACAGTCGATGTCCATTTCGATATAATCAGAATCATACAGAAACCAAAGGAGTGAAAGCTGTGCAGTCTGTGTCAAACGAAATCACACAGTTCCGTGGGACCCATTACGAGTTGGGTCGCGAACAAGGCCGTTACGTCAAACGGAACGAACTGCTTCATAACCGCGAAGACAATTGGAAGATTCGTGTTCCACGTTTTCAGGTCGATCCTGTCGAGACAAAAGAGATGTTTTTGCGATATGCCCCCCACATCTGGGACGAATTACTCGGCTTACAGGACGAACTCGAATTATCCCTCGCCGATACGTTGCTCCATTTTGGTCACTACCGGGTCGAAGGACCGAAAAGTGGCTGTTCGATCATGACCGGCGATAATTTCCTCGTCCGAAACTACGATTATCACCCGATGACATACGACGGACGGTTGTCCGTCTTCCAACCGACGGACGGCGGTTCCGCCATTATCGGACCAGCGTCCCGCGTCACCGGAAGGATGGACGGGATGAACGAACATGGTCTCGCGATGGGCTATAACTTCATCAACCGCCGTCGTCCGGGAGACGGCTTCGTCAGTTTCATGATCGGGCGCATCATCCTCGAGACATGTACGTCGGTCGAAGACGCGATATCACTTGTCAAAGAGATGCCGCACCGGGGTTCGTTCAGTTATGTCGTCCACGACCAATCGAACCGTTCATTCGTCATCGAAGCCACGGCACGGGACATCGAAGTCCGCGAGACGAACCTCTGTACGAATCACTTTGATTTATTGCAACACGAAAATCGTTTCCATCTCGACGACTCGAAACGACGGATGATGGAACTGAAGACCCACCAGCATCTGATCCAGGATGCGGAATCGGCGTTCCGGCTACTGAACGACTCCGATAAAGGTGTCTTTTCCGACTTGTACAGTCACTGGGCAGGTACGATCCATACGTCGGCCTATTTCCCGTCCGACATGAAAGTCTGGTTCGCCCTTGGCGGTGATCAGGAACCGGTTGAGTTTGACTTTAAAGACTGGCTGGCCGGTAACGACTTTACCTCGACGCACATCCACGGCGAAATCGAGACCGATATCCAGTTCGCCAATACCCTTCAGACATGGCGCTGAAGACAGTAAAACACCTCTACTGGTCCGGAAAACGGATCGCAGAGGTGTTTGTTTGTCAGTTCAATGTTTTGGTCATATGTAAATCCGTCGTAATGAATCCTGTCGTTTCGTAGAGATGAATCGCACGGGCGTTGTGCGCGAAGACATGTAATTTGATTTTTTTGATGTTCATCCGTCGTGCGATCTGTTCGAGCATCTCGATCGCTTGCCGTCCATAGCCTTTTCCTTGATGACCCTCTTCGATTTTGAAATCAAAGATAAAGGCCGTCCGCCCATGCGTCGATTCGCTTACTTGAAACCAGATCATACCGACGGACCGATGTTCTGCATCGTCAATGATGGAAAACAGATAATGCTGTTTCGTTTGAATCCCGTCCGGTAACAATTGGGCGTACTCCGCCGCCGAACGATCGACCGCTTCGACCTCTGCCCATGTCCTGGCCTTGACCTTCTCCTGTGCATACTCCTTGATCGCTTCCGGTAAATACGCTGCGTATGCCGTTTCCGACATTTTTTCAAATTTAACCATCGTCCCTCTCCCTTTCATGTCAGTTCGAGCGGTGGCTCGCTTGCCGATCAGACCTGATTGCGGCATATGACCAATCCCGTGCGAGCATGGCGTAAACCGCAATATCATGATACGCCCCGTATAACTTCTCCGCATCCCGGAGGATTCCTTCCTGCTGATACCCGAGGCGTTCCGGAATCTTTCGGCTCCGGTTGTTGCCGACCGCACATTCGATGACGACCCGGTTCAAGTCGAGCGTCGTAAAACAATAGTTGGTGATGAAAGCGACGACGGTCGTCATCAACCCTTGCCCGCGCCCGTTCCCGGTCAAATAATACCCGATCGAGGTTTGGCGTAACTTCTGATTAATTTCGTGTAAGGCAATCGTCCCGACCAATTCGCCCTCAAAGTAAATCCCGCAGGCAAATCCGTTGCCGTTCGCATAGTCCGTTAACCACGCCGGAATGATCTCATCCCGGTATACGTCCGGTCCGGTCGCCCCGTCGACCCAGCCGAGCCATTCCCGTAAGTGTTCCCGGTTGGCGTCGATCAAGGCGTAGAGCACATCGGCGTCCTGACGTTCGATTAATTTCAGACTCAGTTGGTCCGTGATGTGCTGCATTAACATGTTTCGTCACTCCCTATGTACGTCTAAAGCTATACTTTAGACGTTTACACTCAAAATACCTGCTTAAGAATCTGTTGATGGCTCGATTGCGACAAATTTTTATGAATGACTTCTTTTGGTTTTGTCGTTAACGCCTGTTCGAGGAAGTTCGCTTGCGAGCGTTCACCGATGACGATGATCTGTTCCCAACCGAGCGACCGGTTCAGTTTTTCGACCTCACCGGACAGTTCCCGGTAAAACCGTTCCGCCTGTTTTTCGACCCGGTCCCGGAAATCATCGGTTTGACTGCTGCTTGAAGCCCCACTCCGGCTGCTTCGTCCTTGATAACGCCGCCATTGTCCGGTATCGAGATCCAGTTCGTAGTCATGGGTCGCGTCGACCTCACCCAACCGGACGTCAAGGACGGTTGCCGAATCAAGGTTCGTCAACACGATACCGGTTCGTGGGAACTGTTGATTGAGCACTTCGAGCTGATTGAGATTTGGTTTTGGATGATAAGTGATTTCATCCGTCACATCGAGTTGCAGGAAATAGACTTCATGCAATGAATCATCGCTCGAAACAAAAGCAACGATGCTGCGCAGTAAACTCGTCCGCTCGTTATTGATTGCTTGTTCGAGTTTCGTAAAAGCCGATTCGACATCTTTTTTATTCTCCTGCTCCGTCAAAAGACGTTTTTTCTCATTCCGTAAAATCGTTTCCCATTGATTCCGCTTATCCGGTGCCGTGCTGAGGTACACTGACAAGATGTGCGTCGAACCGTCAAAATCCTTTAGCCGTTTGATATCTTCTCCAAGCCCCATGATAATGCCTCCCTTTAGTAGATGAATGAAGCTAAAATACCAATAAATAGAAGTTAGTTTATGATTACCCCATTTTTCAAGCAAATAACAATTAGATGTGAAAAAGCACATATCTTTCAGACTTTTCACGCTATTTCCAGCAGTTTCGGGGAAAGGATACAACATGCCACTTATTTTTCGAGGGAGGAGATTGCATTGTCCGGATTGATTTCCAATCGTTCCTTTCGTATCGGTCTCTTCATTTTATTGATGCTCGGCATCATCTACATGGCACGCCAGGTTGACTTTCTTTTTTACCCGCTACTGATCCTCTTTACGACCATCTTCACGCCATTCATCATTGCCGGAATCCTGTTTTATCTGTCGGTCGGGATCGTCGACTCACTCGAACGGCGGCTCGGCTCCCGTAAAATCGCCATTCTGCTCGTCCTGCTGTTATTGCTGGCCATCGCCATCCTGTTTTTAGTGACCTTGTTCCCGCTCATCACGAAGCAACTTTTTGCCTTCATCAATGCCGTTCCCGGTTTTGCTGAACGGCTCTACCGCCAATCGCTGTCTCTCTACGCCAAGTATGGGACGTCGATCCCTTCGCTCGACAATCAGTTTTCAACCGTAGACAGCTCGATGAAAAGTGCGACCGCACTTCTCGGAAATGTTTTTTCTTCAATTGCCGGTTCGCTGGTTTGGCTGATCCGATTGATTGCGTCGACCGTCTTTACGTTATTCATCGCCGTTTTTTTATACGTCTTCATGCTGGTCGACGGAAAAAAATTACCCAATGCGCTCGTCCAGTTCATTCCCTTATCCTATCGACCGGAAGCCTTACTGATTTTAAAAGACATGAACGGAACAATCCGCTCCTATGTCCGGGCGCAACTGATTGTCTGTACGTTCGTCGGGAGTCTCGCGACACTTGTCCTCTGGTGGCTTGATATCCCCTATTTCTTACCGCTCGGTCTCTTCATCTTTGCGACGAACATCATTCCGTATCTCGGTCCGTTTTTAGGAGCAGCCCCTGCCGTCCTGATTGGTTTTTTAGATGAACCGATCAAAGGATTGTATGTCATCATCGGTATTACGGTCGTCCAACAGCTCGATGCGAACGTCATCTCTCCACTCGTCCAAGGGAAATCGCTGAAGGTCCATCCGATTACGATTACAGTCGTTCTGCTTGTCGCGGGACAACTTGCCGGCATTCTCGGGATGTTGCTGGCTGTTCCGTTTTACGCCGTCGCAAAAGTCACAGTCCTGAATGTGATGAAGCTCGCGCAATTACGCAAGACGGCATTACTTGCGGACAAACCGGTCCCGAATCCGGTCCCAGAAGAACCACACTAAAAAGAGACCCAGCGCGAGTAGACCCGGCAGGAGCAAAACACCACCGTGCGTCGCCCACCACACCGAAAAGCGATTTAGTAAACCATAGGCACCAAGCCGATTGACGAGTACCGTCCAGAGCAGGCCGTAGACGCCGGTTCCGGCTAACGTCACGAGGACATACGGACGAAACGGGTAGGCGAGTAAGCCCGCCATATAATGAATCGGACGTCGGATACCGGGCAGAAAAAACGACATCGCGATGGCGACCGTCCCTTTTTCCTGTAAGATCACTTCCGCCTTCGCCAGATGTTTGTTCGTCAGCAACCGTTGAAAAACAGGCAATTCACGAAAAATCCGGGGAATGCCGTAAAACAGATTAAAACACACGAAACAAGCTGACCAGACCGATAGGAAAATCAGGAGGAGTGCTTGGTCTTCGCGCAGCCAACTGCTGATTTGGCGGATGACCAGCAAGTCATCCGAAATCGGGATGAACAAAATACTCGAGATGAACCGGATCCATTCCGACAACATGATGTTTCCCTCCTCATCACAACCACTATTTCTGAAAACGAGGTGTTCGTATTGATGGACTATACCCTAATTTTGACGATTTTGCTCTACATCGTGTTAATCGCAAACATCGTTGCGGCGATTGCCATCCTGTTTTTTGAGCGGCGTGATGTCAGTGCGACCTGGGCCTGGTTGATGATCTTATTTTTCTTACCTGTGATCGGTTTTTTGATTTACTTACTGTTTGGCCGTTCTTTGAAACAAGAGACGTTTTATCACGTCCCGGAAGAACAACGGGCAGCTCGGGAACGGCTACTGACGGAACAAACGACGGACACGATTTTACCCGGAACCCCGCTTCATCCGTACCGGAAACTCATCGCGGCGAATCGGACGTCCGGCGCCCTGTTGACGGAAGCAACCGATGTCCGGACGTTGTTCGACGGTAACCAGAAATTTGATACGCTGGTCGCTGATATCCAAAGTGCCCAAGTAGAAATCAATATCCAGTATTTCATCTTAAAACGGGATCCGCTCGGCGACCGGTTGTTAAACGCCCTCTTCGAACAGGCAAAACGTGGCGTCAAGGTCCGGATTCTCTACGACGCCGTCGGCTCCTGGAAACTGAAAGCGAAGGATTTCGCGGCCTTCAAACAAGACGGCGGTGAAGTCCGGTCGTTTTTCTCTTCGCCGCTCGGCATCTTCAACCTGCGTATCAACAACCGCAATCACCGGAAACTCTGTACGATTGACCGGCAAATCGGCTATATCGGCGGGTTTAACGTCCATAGATGTCAACTTAAGAAAATGACTAACTTCTTTTGAAAGATGGTATGGAATACTAACCCTACGAGAGGAGTTTTTTATATGCCA
>NZ_JACSMT010000040.1:0-23447 GCF_018618815.1 Exiguobacterium sp. s128
ATTTTGTGTGGTAACTCTATTCTACACGAGGTCGTTATGGGTTTTTTTGTGTTTTCAGCTAGGTGTTGCACTTAATATTACAATTCGTCACTTGTAAAAACGAGTTCCCCGACTTGTCCTTCCGGCATCGGTTCCCCCGTCACGGGATCAATGACTTCTGTGATGAACAAATCATCCATCAGATGCAATCCGTCCTGTTCCTGACACTCCATCGCGACACCGGGCCCCATGATTTCGCTGAGACCGTAGATGTCAAAAGCCCGGATCCCCCACTTGTTTTCGAGGGTTTGCCGTAATTCTTCCGACCACGGATCGGCTCCGAAAATCCCGTACTGCAGGCTGCTCGTCTTCGGATTTAGACCCTTTTCTTCCATACGTTCCGCGAGATGCAACATATAAGAAGGTGTTCCGCAAATTCCCCGCGGCTGAAAGTCTTCAATCAATGTGATCTGCCGGTCCGTATTGCCACCGGACACGGGGACAATCGTCATGCCGAGTTGTTCGGCTCCGCTGTGCAGACCCAGTCCGCCGGTGAATAAGCCGTATCCGTAAGCATTGTGCAACAAGTCGGTTTTTTGCGCGCCGATTGCGATCAGACCACGTGCGACAGCTGTCGACCAATCATCCAGGTCACTTTGGGTATAACCGACGACGGTTGGTTTTCCGCTTGTTCCGGATGAGGCATGGATCCGGACCGCTTCCTGTGGCGGAACCGCAAACAAGCCAAACGGATACTGTTCCCGCAAATCACTTTTGTATGTGAACGGTAACTTTTGAATATCCGCCATCGTGTGCAATGCTTCGGCATCAAGTCCCCGTTCCATGAAGCGGGTGTGATAAAACGGAACATGTTCCATCACATGACGAACGGTCTCTCGTAGACTTGTCAGCTGTAAGCGGAATCGTTCTTCCGCTTCCATCGTTTCCAGGATTTCGTTATACAAGTGGCACCCCTTCCCGCGTCTATATAACACAATAAATAAACGTCCGTTTTAAAATGGTTATACCATTAAACTACGATACGTTCACAATGTTGTCAATCCTTCATTTTGTTAAAAGCTCCCAACTTTCTTGATACTGGTCCTTATTTCTATCAAAAGTCTGAATAAAGACCTTTCTTATAAAGAAAGTCAGAAAATGATATTTCTTTTTGGAAAATATTCCTGAAAATGTTTGCTCATTTCGTAACTGATTGATAAAATATCGTGTGACAAGTGTTATACTATTTTTGGTAAGACCAGCTGTGGTCACAGGCAAGGGGGAAACGATATGAAAAACGGTTTGTCGCTCGGCGACTCTGCTGTCATCGAGGCGATCGTCACAGAAGAAATGTTCGCTCAGTTTGAAGGTGTGGTTGTCCATCCGGCCTATTCAACCGTCTCGATGGTCTATCATATGGAATGGGCGGCTCGAAAACTCATCCTCCCCTACCTGGAAGAACAGGAAGAAGGAGTCGGTGGTGCCGTTTCCTTGAAACATTTAGGAATGGCGACACTTGGATCAAATATCCGCATCGAAGCCATCGTCATCGAACTTACACCCGACCGCGTCTTGGCAAAAGTCGAAGTCAGACACGGCGATCGTGTCATCGGTCTTGGTGAAGTCAAACAAATCATCTTAAATAAGCAGCTGATTCAGGAAAAGTTGACGCCGCGTGTTTTCTAAAGAGTAAAATGAAAGCGCTTACTAAAGTCAGGAGGATGTTTTATGAACATGTTGAACCCATCCACGGATCCATCACCATCAATCATGGAAAAGATTTCTGGTCACGAACAGGTCGTTTTTTGTAACGATCCGATTTCCGGTTTGCAGGCGATCATCGCCATTCATGATACGACACTCGGCCCCGCCCTCGGTGGTTGCCGGATGGCACCATATTCGACCGTCGACGAAGCACTCGATGATGTCTTGCGGCTATCACGCGGCATGACGTATAAATGCGCAGCGGCCGACGTCGATTTCGGCGGCGGGAAAGCTGTCATCATCGGCAATCCGGCAACCGATAAGACGCCGGAATTATTCCGCGCTTTCGGACGATTCGTCGATTCGCTCGGCGGACGTTTCTACACCGGGACGGATATGGGCACGACGATGGACGATTTCGTCCATGCCAGCCGGGAAACTTCGCGTATCGTTGGGATTCCGGAAGCGTTCGGCGGCAGCGGGGATTCATCGATTCCAACGGCGGAAGGCGTCATTTACGGATTACGGGCAACCGTCGAAACGTTATACGGATCAGATGATTTAAGCCGGGCGAGTTACGCTGTCCAAGGACTGGGAAAGGTCGGCTATAAAGTCGCAGAACAGTTATTGTCTGCCGGTGCCAACCTGTACGTGTCCGATTTGAGCGAATCCGTTCTCGCTGCTCTCGTCGAGCAAGCGGAAAAAACACCTGGAACGGTTCGTGTCATTTCCGCTCATGAAATTCATCTGACGGATGCCGACATCTTTGTCCCTTGTGCCTATGGTGGTGTCATCCAATCGACGAACATCGGAC
The DNA here is from genome assembly GCF_018618815.1 of Exiguobacterium sp. s128. Taxonomy (NCBI): domain Bacteria; kingdom Bacillati; phylum Bacillota; class Bacilli; order Caryophanales; genus Exiguobacterium; species Exiguobacterium sp. s128. The sequence continues at coordinate 2,498 of NZ_JACSMT010000040.1, forward strand.
AGCTCCAGTGTAAGGCGATCTGCGGATCGGCCAACAATCAACTCGCCGATGATGCACTTGCGCTCGAATTAAAGCAACGCGGCATTTTATATGCGCCCGATTATATCGTCAACGGCGGTGGTCTGATTCAAGTTGCCGACGAATTATACGGTGCGAACCATGAACGTGTCTTATTAAAAACAAAACATATCTATGATGCCGTCCTCGAAGTATTCCATGAGTCGCATGCGGAATCGATCACGACACTCGAAGCCGCCAACCGGATGTGTAACAAACGGATTCAAATCCGCTCTCGTCATAACAACATCTTTACGAATACGATCAAACCGAAATGGAACATCCGTAACGACTAATGGAGGTGACACTGATGGAAACTGAATTTCCGATTTACCGGATCCTTGATGATGCGGGACACGTGATCGATACATCTAAAACTGATCTGCTGACAAAAGACTTGAGCCTCGCGCTATTCACACATATGAACCGAATCCGGACGTTTGATCGTAAGGCCATTAACTTACAGCGCCAAGGACGATTAGGAACCTACGCCCCTTTAGAAGGGCAGGAAGCAGCACAAGTCGGCAGTGCGTATGCACTGCAGGACAAGGACTGGATTTTCCCGACGTACCGTGATCATGGTGCGACGTTGACGTTCGGTGCGGATATGGTCCGAACCTTCTTATATTGGAATGGTCGTGTCGAAGGCTGCGTCCCGACCGATGAACTGCATATCTTCCCACCTGCTGTACCGATTGCCACACAGATTCCTCATGCTGTTGGTGCCGCCTGGGCCGAAAAACGGAAAGGGACAACACACGTCGCTATCGCCTATTTTGGAGACGGTGCGACGTCTGAAGGTGATTTCCATGAAGGGATGAACTTCGCGAGTGTCTTCCAGACCCCGGTCATCTTGTTTAATCAAAACAACGGGTATGCGATTTCCGTTCCGATCCAGAAACAGATGCATTCAGAAACAATTGCCCAAAAAGCTCTGGCGTACGGCATGCCAAGTATTCGGATTGACGGAAATGATGTGTTCGCCGTCTATTTCACGATGCTGGAAGCCGTCGAACGCGCCCGGTCTGGTGGTGGACCAACGCTGATCGAAGCGGTCACGTGGCGGTTTGGTGCCCATACGACGGCCGATGATCCATCCAAATACCGGGACCAAGAACGGTCCCATGATCGGGTTGACCCGATCACCCGGCTCGAAGACTTCATGAAAGAACAAGGCTTCTACGACGAGCAGGAAATCGAAGCGATCCGGAATCGGCATCAACAAGAGGTCGAAGCCGCCGTCAAGACGATGGAAGCCTTCCCGCCTCCTGACGTCAACGATCTGTTTGATCATACGTACGCAACACTACCTGACGATTTGCTTCGTCAGAAAACGGATTATCTGACCGCAAGGGGGAATTGACATGGCGACACCTATCAATCGACAAACGGAGATGACACTCGTCCAGGCGGTCACCGATGCCTTACGGACGAAACTGACGGACGATGAGACGACGCTTGTACTAGGTGAAGATGTCGGAAAAAACGGCGGCGTCTTCCGGGCAACGGACGGTCTACAGGAAGAGTTCGGTGAGGATCGGATCATCGATACGCCGCTCAGCGAAGCCGGAATCGTCGGAACGTCGATCGGTTTAGCAGTCAACGGATTTAAGCCGATCGTCGAAATCCAATTTCTCGGTTTCATCTACCCTGCTTACGAACAAATCATGACCCATGTCTCCCGCATCCGGATGCGGACGATGGGACGTTATGGTGTGCCAATGGTCATCCGGGCGCCCTATGGTGCCGGTATCCGTGCCCCAGAAATTCACTCGGACAGTACGGAAGCCCTCTTCACTTCGATGCCCGGTTTAAAAGTGGTCTGTCCGGCAACCCCTTATGATGCAAAAGGTTTATTGATTGCGGCAATCGAGGATCCGGATCCGGTCTTGTTCCTCGAATCGATGCGCAGTTACCGTGCCTTCAAGGAACCGGTTCCGAGTGAGTCCTACACGATTAAAATTGGAAAAGCAAAATATGTGACAGAAGGTCAAGACGTCACGCTCATCGCTTGGGGGGCGATGGTGCAGGTCGCACAAAAAGCCGCGACGGAAGCTGCGACCCGCGGCATCTCCTGTGAAGTGATTGATTTACGGACCCTCTATCCGCTCGACCGGTCGACGATTGCGGCGTCTGTCCAAAAAACGGGACGCGCTGTCATCATTCATGAAGCACAGGCAACGGGTGGTCTTGGAAACGATTTGATTGCGCTCATCAACGACACTTCATTCTTATACTTACGGGCACCGATTGCTCGTGTCACCGGGTTTGACGTGCCTGTTCCCTTATTCGCCCTGGAGGACCATTACATCCCGACGCCGACGCGTGTGCTTGAAGCGATCCAGCGTACGGTCGATTTTTAAGGAGTGAACGTGATGATCGAAGTGAAATTACATGATGTCGGTGAAGGGATGACAGAAGGCGAAATCGCGAACTATCTCGTCCAGGTTGGCGATCGCGTCACGATTGATCAACCGGTCGTTGAAGTATCGACCGATAAGATGGTCGCCGAATTACCGGCTCCCGTGTCTGGAAAAGTGACCGACATCTTAATCCCTGTCGGACAAACCGTTTCCGTCGGGACAATCTTATTATTAATCGATGAAGAAGAGACGGAAACCGCCGCCACCGTCGAACGAACAATCAAACGCGTGGTCGAGCAACCGCAACAAACAACGATGACACCGACCATCGCCCCAGCGGTACGGCGTGTCTTAGCCACACCCTATACACGAAAGATCGCCCGTGATCATGGGATTGATTTAGAGCTTGTCCCAGCCACTGATCCATCCGGTCGCGTCACAGAAGACGACGTCCGTCGATTCCTTGAAACAGGAACCCGTTCTGCCGAAACGCAGCAGCCGGTCGTGGCACAAACGACGCCATCTCCTTCCGTCGAAACGATCCCGTTCCGCGGCATCCGGAAACAGATTGCCAAAAAAATGACGCAATCCCTCTTTACGATTCCGCACGTCACGCATTTCGAAGAAGTGGATATGACTCGATTGCTCGCCTTGCGCGAAGAATTAAAGGCGGCCGGTCAACCGATCAGTGTCAACGCCTTTTTCATCAAAGCCTTGATAGTCGCACTCCAAGACTTCCCGGTCTTTAACGCCAAGCTCGACGAAGCCAACGAACAGATCATCCTCGAGCAACAGTATCATATCGGTGTCGCGACCGAGACGACGGACGGACTGATTGTTCCGGTCGTTCGAGATGCAGATAAGATGACGATGCAACAGTTGCATACGCGTGTCGCGGAACTGTCTTCCCGCGCCAAGACGGGAGACTTGCGCGCTGCGGATCTGAAACCGAGCACCTTCACGATGAGTAATGTCGGCCCACTTGGTAGTACGGGTGCGACACCCATCATCAATTATCCGGAAACGGCATTAATCGCCTTCCATAAAACGAAAAAACGGGTCTGTGTCGATGAGCAGGATCAAATCGTCATCCGATCGATGATGAATCTATCGATGTCATTTGACCATCGTGTCGCAGATGGTGCGACAGCCGTCGCCTTTACGAATCGGTTCGCAGGACTGATTGAACACCCCACAACTTTATTGATGGAGCTGATCTAAATGGTCGTAGGTGAACTGACACAAGAACGTGATGTGATTATCCTTGGTGGCGGACCAGCCGGTTACACGGCTGCGATTCGCGCCAGCCAATTAGGGCGTAAGGTGACCTTGATTGAACAAGCGCAGCTCGGTGGACTGTGTCTGAACCGGGGCTGTATTCCTTCGAAGGTTTTGGCGCACGCTGCAGAAATAAAACACCAATTAAAACATTTGACCGCACTGGGCTTTTCAATTGATTCCACGCATGATTTCAATCAATTGGTCCATTACCGCGATCAAGTCGTCCGTCAATTACGAAGTGGCGTCGAATCCTTATGTCAGGTAAATGCTATCGAATACGTCCAAGGGAGCGCTTCGTTTTTAGCGGATGACCGGATTGGTGTCGAACAAGGACATCAGTTTGATACGTATTGGTTTAATGACGTTGTGATTGCGACAGGGAGCCATAGCATCAGACACGATTCTCCTGCCATTTTGAACGCAGAACAGCTTTACCAATTGACCGATTTACCTGACCGCCTTGTCATCATCGGTCAGGATTATCTGGCCCTCGAGGCCGCAATGAGCTTTCAAGCGCTTGGCACGAATGTCACCTTGATCGCCGACGACTTCCAGTTGGATCCAAGTATAAACAAAGAACTCCGACGCCTCTTCAAAAAACAAAAGATTCAACTTGTCTCCGGGACCGTCACCGCCATCGAAGCCGGGGACGACGTGACCGTAACGGTCGTAAAACAAGGGCAGGAAACGACGTGGACCGCTCCCTTCCTGTTTCATTCATTGCCCCGTGTCCCGCATACGCTCGAGTTAGGACTTGAACGGATTGGTGTGACATTAGCGGAAGACGGAACGATTCCCGTCGATCCGTTCGGGCAGACAAATCGTCCGCATATTTATGCGATTGGTGACGTCACGCCAGGGCAGGCAATTGCGACACGGGCCATCCACGAAGCCAAACGGACAGCTGAACGCTTGGCGGGGCAAACACCTGACACGACTCTTCCTTACTATCCGACAATCATTCGGTCGCTTCCGCCAATCGTCTCGATTGGACTGACGGAAGATGCCGCGATCGAAGCCGGTCACGCGATTCGGACGGGTCAATTTACCTTAAATGCCAATGGCGCAACGATGATCGAAGCCGGAACTGGCTTCATCAAGGTCATCTCCGATGCGACGACGAGTCTCCTTTTAGGCGTTCATATGATGGGCGAAGGCGCAGTCGAACTCGCCGGAACGTTTGCACAAGCACTTGAGATGGCTGCCAAGGAAGAAGATGTCCGCTTCCCGATCATGCCACACCCGAGCCGGAGCGAAGCCTGGACGGAAGCCGTCGAATCGTTAGTCGGACATGCGATCCACCTGTCGCCCCGTCAACAAGATGTCTTAACGAAGTCGTAATCCGAAGACCGGTCCCCGTTCCCTTTTTGAGGAGGCGTGACCGGTTTCTTGCGCGAATCTTTTGGTTGAAGGAGGTACGATGATGGATTTATACTTCACGACGTTGAACTGGAACGAGACATCGTTTCCAATCGCGGCAACGGACACCGGACTCTGTTATGTCGGGGCATTGAACGAACCTCGAGACTTATTTAGCGACTGGGCCCGAAAACAGTTGCCCCGTGCTGATCTGATCGAGGATCCACGCATCATGCAACCGTATCAGGAACAACTCGTCGAATACTTAAATGGAACACGCACGCACTTTTCCCTTCCCCTCCATTTGATCGGTACTCCGTTTCAACTGGAAGTCTGGAACGCCTTATGTCAGATTCCGTATGGTGTGACCGCGACCTATTCGGATATCGCGGAACGAATCTACCGTCCCAGTGCGACGCGTGCCGTCGGAACCGCTATCAGTAAAAATCGTGTCTTGATCGTCGTCCCCTGTCATCGAATCATTGGAAAAAAAGGTGATTTGACGGGCTATTGGGGTGGTCTGAACATGAAACGGAAACTGTTAGAAATCGAGCGGGTATCATCCTCGAAACTTCCTTTTCATTGATCGAACAGCATCTGTACACCAGCCAGTTTAATAGAGAAAGGGGCGTCGGATTCAAATCCGGCGCCCCTTTCTCTATTAAGATTAAAAGATGTGATGTTAGCTGTACCGGTGTTTCACCCGGCATTTACGCCAAACCGATACGTCGTTTCCCAGTGGTACGTCTGATCCGGCTGAACCAGGATGTCCGGGAAGTTTGGTTCGTTCACCGCATTCGGATGGACTTGTGTTTCGAGACACAGTCCGAGCGACGGACGGGCACCGACACCGCGAATCGTATAATTCGTCTCGAGCTGCGTCCCCGTATAGAGGATGACGACCGGTTGATTCGTCGTCACTTCTACATACCGGCCATTTGACGCGTCTTCCAACCGGATCGGCTGTCCCGATAAGAGAAACGGATGATCATATCCATTTCCCGCGGCTACCGTTTCCGGATGATCGGATTCTGCTCCGCTTCGAATCAGCCGCCCGGTTCGAAAATCAAGGGGTGTTCCTGTCACGTCCTGCAGCTGACCGGTTGGCAGTAAATCCGCTCCGACAGGTAAGTACGTTTCACTCGGGATCGTCAAGTGATGGTCGAGGATATCCCGTCGTAAGTTCCCCGACAGGTTCCAGTACGTATGATTCGTCAGATTCAACGGTGTCGTCTGATTCGTCGTCGCGTGCATCGTCAACGTCAAGGCAAGACCTTCGAGCTGATAGACGGCGTCGAGTGTGACGTTACCAGGGTAGCCTTCCGCCCCGTCCGGACTGAACAACTGGAGATGGAGTCGGTCCGTCGTGGCTTCGACAACCTCAAAGAGTGCTTGATCAAATCCTTTGATTCCTCCGTGCAGATGATGCGTTCCATCGTTTGTTGCGAGCGGATAGACGGTTCCTTCCACTTCCATTTGCGCTTGTCCGATACGTCCGGCAACCCGTCCGACGATTGCCCCGAAGTACGGGGAGTGGTCCTGGTATTCCTTTACTGTATCAAAACCCAAGACGACACTCTCGATCCGGCCATCCCGATCCGCAACACGGATGTCGTTGATGATGCCGCCATAGTTCCAAATCTCGACTTCGATTCCCGGTTGCGTCAGCGTGTGACGAATGAGATCCGTTTCCTGAATCAACTGTGTCTGCTCCGTCATCGCCGATCACCTGCCACTTGCCGGCTGACCGTTTCAAGGAAGCGGTCAAGTCCCGCCTGCCCGCCCGGAGTTTGTTTAAAGACACCGCAGTCTTCGAGACCACGGACGAATTTTGCTGCGACAGCTTGTCGGACATATTCCGTCACGTCTTGTCCGCTGTACGCCGCTTTCAATTCTGTTGCCCATTCCTGGTGGGAAGGAGCCATCGAAATGCCCGTTCCCGCGACGAACTGCTCGACTTGCTCGAGTTCACTGAGCAGACGGGCCGGCAGAACGGCGAGTCCCATCACTTCAATCAAACCAATGTTTTCGCGTTTGATGTGGTGAATGTCGGCATGGGTATGGAAGATGCCGTCCGGATGGTCCGTCGACGTCCGGTTGTTGCGTAACACGAGATCCAGTTCAAATCGTTCGCCACGCATCCGGGCAATCGGTGTCACCGTGTTGTGGCGGATACCATTTGTTGCCGCAAGGATCTCATGCTCGGTATCTTCGTACGTCAACCAGGTCTGATAGACGTCGTCCGCCGCATCGAGTAACGCGGCAGAATCGGTACTGCTCAGACGAACGACCGTCAACGGCCAATGTAACGTTTCACCGGTGACATCCGGATGATCCGGTAAAACGAACTGACTTAGCGTCTTCGCCCGGTCCATCGCAAATTCATACCGTCCGCCTTGATAATGGTCATGCGTCAAAATCGATCCACCGACGATCGGCAGATCCGCATTCGATCCTGCAAAATAATGCGGGAACTGGGCAACGAATCCAAGCAACCGCGCAAAGGCTTGACGGTTGATCACCATATCCCGGTGCTCCTGCGACAAGATAATGCTGTGTTCGTTGTAATAGACATACGGTGAATACTGCAGCGCCCACGGCTCGTCCTGCAAGGAAATCGGAATGATCCGATGATTGGCCCGTGCAGGATGATTGACGCGTCCCGCATACCCGACATTTTCAACGCAAAGCAGACACGTCGGATACGTCGACTCGACGACCTCCGTCTGAGCTGCCGCGATTTCACGCGGATCTTTTTCGGGTTTTGATAAGTTGATCGTGATGTCAATCGTGCCATAAACCGTTTCGGCCTGATATTGAATGTTTTTGGCAATCCGCTTCGTCTGGATGTAGTTGTTCGCCTGACTAAGTTGATAAAAATAATCGGTTGCTTGTTGTGGACTTTCTCCATATAGACGACGGAAAGTCGACGTGATCTGGGACGGGCGATCAACGAACACATCCATCAGTTCCGCTGCCAGCCGTTCTTTTTCGTCAAGACGTGCTGCCAGTTGTCCTGATGCAACCATCCGTTCAATCATCGCATCCAAAATATCCGGAATCGAACGTGATTCGACCATACCTGGATCGTTGTACGCCGCTTCGCCCAGCAAAGCCAATAACCGGTTTTGCGCATACACCGTATCTTCCGGCTCGATCAATTGCTGACGGACTGCCTGCTCTACTAGTTGTTTGATGAGTTCATTCATCGCCTTCACTCCCCTAAATCCATTCTCTCTTTACCGGACTTTTGTTTTATAGCCGTGCGGACGTCGTTCATGCCAACGCCAAGCGTCTTGAATGATTGTGTCGATGTCCGTCCGACGTGGTTTCCAGCCTAATACCGTTTTCGCCTTATCGGATCCGGCAATCAACGTGCTCGGGTCTCCGGCACGTCTTGCGACGACTTGTTCCGGAATCGCATGACCCGTCACACGGCGTGCCGCTTCAATGATTTCCCGGACCGAAAAGCCGCGACTTGAGCCGAGATTAAAGACATCACTCGTATTGCCTTGTTTTAAATAGTCGAGTGCAAGTACGTGGGCATCAATCAAATCCTCGACATGGATATAATCACGGATACACGTGCCGTCTTCCGTCGCATAATCATCGCCGTAAATCGAAATCATCGGTCGTTGACCATTGGCGACTTCGAGGACAAGCGGAACCAAATGGGTTTCCGGTGTATGATCTTCCCCGATTTCGCCTGTTGACCGGGCACCGGCAACGTTAAAGTAACGGAGTGCCACATAGTTCAGACCGTACGCCGTTTCACACCAACGCATCATCTTCTCCATCATCAGCTTTGTTTCGCCGTAGGCATTCGTCGGGTTCGTCACTGCCGTTTCAAGAATCGGCATCTGTTCCTGCTCCCCGTATGTGGCAGCGGTCGACGAGAAGACGATCTGTTTGACATCATGTGCCATCATCGCTTCGAGCAGGACTTGTGTGCCGTAGACGTTGTTATCAAAATATACGAGTGGATGTTCCATTGATTCACCGACTAATGAAAAGGCCGCGAAATGGACGACCTGATCGATTGTTTCCGTCTCAAACACCGTATCAAGGAAGGCACGATCCCGGATATCCCCTTCGTAAAAACGGGCTTCCGGATGAACGGCTTCCCGGTGACCCGACTTTAAATGATCAATCACGACGACGTCCTGACCGGCATCCACCAGTTGATAGACTGCATGTGACCCGATATATCCTGCTCCACCTACTACGAGTACTGCCATTTAAATGACCTCCTGTTCGACTTCTCGTGCTCCATCACCAACCGTTGCCGTGTAGAACGATGCCGGATAACCAATTGCGGTCTCGTATGCTTGACCGACTGCCGTCATGAATGTCTCGACCGTCTCGTCTTCGACGATGGCAATCGCACAACCGCCAAAACCGGCACCTGTCATCCGGGCGCCAAGGACTCCCGGTTGCGCCCAAGCTGCTTCGACCAGTGTATCCAGTTCTTTCCCCGTCACTTCGTAATCCACTCGCAAAGAACGGTGTGATGCATTCATCAGTTGACCAAAGGCTTCAAGTCGCTCTTCTTTTAATGCGTCGAGCGCTTGCAATGTGCGCTCGTTTTCAGAAATCGCGTGACGTGCCCGCCGTTGCAATCGTTCGTCCTCAAAAGAAACCGTTTCGAATTCATCCATCGACCATTGACCGAGAGACGCATACGGACGGTACTGTTGCAAATAGGCGAGCGCCTCTTCACATTCCGAGCGGCGTTCATTGTATTTCGAATCGGCCAGCTCACGCCGTTTATTCGTATTCATGATGATGATCGTATAACCGGATAAATCGAGCGGTGCATACGTATATTCAAGTGTCTCACAGTCAAGCAATAGTCCGGATCCTGCTTTGCCCATACCGATCGCGAATTGATCCATGATGCCGCTATTGACACCGATGTACTGGTTTTCGACCTGTTGGCCGTACTTGACGAGTTCGATCCGGTCGACATTCAGATTGTACAGTTTGTCGAGCAAGACACCGATGACCAGTTCAAGCGAAGCGGACGAAGACAGTCCGGCACCGTTCGGGATATCCCCTTTGATCAGGATGTCGCATCCTGTATCCATCCGGTAACCGGCTTCCCGTAAGATATGAATCATCCCTTTGGCATAGTTGGCCCAGCCATCGGCAGATCGATGCGTCAAGTCATCACCTGTGACTTCGATGATGCCGTCATTTTCAAAGTTCAGCGAATAAAACCGGAAGACTGCATCATCGCGCTTGCGGGCAACCGCATGCGTTCCAAGCGTCAAGGCACACGGAAAGACATGTCCACCATTGTAGTCCGTATGTTCTCCGATCAAATTGATCCGGCCCGGTGCAAAAAAGCGGTGGGTCGACGGTTGACCGAATTGTTGTTCAAAAATCTGTTCTAATGTCTGGTCTGTCATGCGATCGGCTCCTTTGACTCTGATGTGATGACGTTGCCGTGAACCGGCTGAATGTGTAGACAACAGGCTTCATAATCCGTCGTATAAGTGATCGTCAATCCTTGCTGCATCAAGTAAGCACCGCTGAGCTGACGTTCGTCGACCTGATACAAACCCGTTTTCTCAAGTCCATGCAGACGGAAATGGTACTGGTTTGAACCGTGCTGACGCATCGGCGCTACCGCGAGGACAACCGTTTGATCGTTTGATGTGTATTGCATGAGCGATGCCGTCCGGCGGTCTGCCGTCAAGCGGTACTGGCGTCCAAATTGGACGGTTTCCCGAATCGTCTTGTACGTCGCAATCCACTCGGTTGCTTCTGTTAATTCTTCTGCTGTCCATTCGCTTAAGTTGCCACCGATACCGAGTGTCCCCTGCATCGAGGAGACGAAACGTGTCGCAAGCGGTAAGTTCCGACCATTCAGCCAGTTCGGACCGTCCGTCACCCAACAGCTCATCATCTTCGCATTATAGGCAAATGAGAAATCGTGCTGGATCGTCAACCGGTCCAGTGGATCCGTGTTGTCACTCGTCCAGACCTGTTCCGTCCGTTGGAGGATTCCAAGATCAATCCGTCCGCCGCCTCCGGCACAAGCTTCAAAGTCTACTTCCGGATGACGTGTCCGCAACTCATCAAAAATCCGGTACAGCGCATCGACATGACGCTTCCATAATTCTTGTTGTTGTGCTGGTGTCGCACCCGGGAGACCCGGTTCCGAAAAAGCACGGTTCATGTCCCATTTGATGTAATCAATCGCGTGTGTCCCAAGCAACTCGTCCATCATCTCGAACACGAATTGTTCGACCTGCGGTAAACCAAGGTTCAGAACAAACTGATTGCGTGATGTCGTCCGGTGGGCACCGGGACTATGGTAGATCCAGTCAGGATGCGTCCGGTACAGATTTGAATCAGGATTGACCATTTCCGGTTCGACCCATAGACCAAACTGCATGTTTTGTTGTTTCACATAATCAATCAACGGTGTTAAACCGTTCGGGAATTTCTCTGGATTGACGACCCAGTCACCGAGACCGGCCTGATCGGAGTTTCGTTCACCAAACCAGCCGTCATCGACGACAAACAGTTCACAACCGATCGCGGCTGCTTGATCGACGAGTGTCCGTTGTCCGTGTTCCGTCACGTCAAAATAGGTCGCTTCCCAGGAATTGTAGAGGACAGGCCGGACCTTGTTCCGGTCCGATTCCGGCATGATGATCTGACGCTGGAAATCGTGCGCCCGGGCACTCATCCCGGCAAAGCCGTCTGCCGCGTAGCCGATGTAAAAGTCCGGTGTCGCAAGCTGTTTACCCGCTTCAAGTGTCCAACCGAAATCAAACGCATTCATCCCGCCTGATACTTGGACAAATCCAAACGCATCCTGTTCGAAGTGCATCGACCAGTTGCCGGAATACGCGAAATGACCATAGATGACTTCACCGGTCGCTTCCGTCGCCCCGTGTTCAAGTGCAAACCACGGATTCGCCTGATGACTCGTCACACCCCGCCGGCTGTCAATCGTCTTACGCCCCGGCGTTAGCGGCGTCACCTGCTTTTGAAATTCACCGGTCCATGTTCCGGCAAAATGATGCAGGTTCAAGCTCGGCCGTTGTAGAATTCCCATCGCAAACGATTGGGCTGCCGTCAATTGCACCGGTTGTGTTCCGGTGTTTTCAATCACGAGTGACCGTCCGATCATATCGTAGGTTTCGTACAGGTCGTATTTGATGCCGACCCGAAGTTCTTGTAACGAATCAAACAACCATAAGATCAATCCGCTGTCGGATTGCTCGGCGCGTTCAAAGACGAACTGGCTGATTCGTTGACCGTCCTCCCGTTCTGATTTCAAAGTCGGTTCTGTGTAGACCATCTCACCGAATGGAATGAAATCATAGACCGCAACCCCATCCGGTGATTCAAACGAGCTGTGTGTCAGGACCGGATTCGGTAAGGCTTCATAATCAGATCGATACGGCAGGCGGGCTCCAAAATACGTATGCAACACTTTGCCGTGCTGTCCGATCGTCACGACATGCGCGACGTGTTGTCCTTCGAGGACGAACCGCTGATTCGGCAGTTCAAGAATGGCCATGGTCGTTCTCCTCCTTATGTTGTCAGAATCAGTGTCTCGAGCGGTGCGAGCGTCACTGTTCCACTATATGTCTCGTTCGTATTCACTTCTTTATAAGCAGCATCAAGCACCACGTCCCGGCTGGCTTTTGTATCGTGGTTCATGAAGAAGATGAAATCACGTGTTTCCCCGTGACGGCGGACGACTTCGACTTGATCCGGTGCCTCAAACGTCTGAACACCGGCATCGAGAAACGCTTGTCGGTAAATCGTATCGATCATCGCATCATCAATCGATGCACCAATGTACGTGATTGCTCCTTTATATTCGTTGCGTGTGACGGCAGCGACTCCGTCATAAAACGTATCGCGGTAGACAGCGAGCGGTTCGGCTGTCGTCGGTGTGATCAAATCACACCAGAGACGGGCCGGTGAACCTTGTCCGGCGAATGCTCCAATGCCTTCGACCCGGTTTTCCTGTACCGCCTGCAACGATTCGTACTCGTCGATTTCGATTCCTGCGTACGGGGCGAACTTGCCTGGTAACGTCAATGGAATGACATTGTTATGCGGATCCTTGACACCGGTCCGGTACGTGAAGATGACATGTCCCCCCTGCTCCATGTAATCGATTAACGACTGGTCAAACGTCGGATTCGTCAGGAAATACAGCGGAACGATAATCAATTTGTATTGATCGAGCCGGTCACCCGGGAAGACGATATCGGTTGCTGCCTGACGACGGACAGCGCCTCCGTAGAACCGGACGAACTCGGTCCGGAAGTCAAACGCATCACTGTGCGGCTGATGGGTCCAGGCCCAAACGTTCTCTTGATCAAAATAGACACCGACTTCTGCTTGATAGCTACTCGCATTAATCTCGTCTCCGAACGTATTCAGCTCGGTCATGATCTGTTTGACTTCATTGAATTTACGTTTTGGTTTTCCATCGTGATCGATGATACCGTGGCAAAACTCTTCCGTTCCGAACAACGCCGCCCGGAAACGGAAGTAGACGATGGCTTCGGCACCACGTGCGACCGCTTGATACGTCCACAAACGGATGTGACCGGGGCGCGGCAAGTAACCGATTTTACTCCAGCCTTGCGCTCCGCTGAGTTGCTCCATCACCCAAAAGCCTTTTCCTTGTTTCGACGATCGGCACAGGTCATGATCGCTCGCCATCTTCTCGAAACGGTTCGGTTCAGGCAAACCACCCCAGACCGGGTAGTTATCAAAGGCGACGTAATCGAGATCCTGTGCCATCTGTTGTTGATTGACGGCCATATCACTGTAGACAAGGTTATGTGTAATGAACGCGTCCGGATGAATGTGTTCCCGAAGCGCATCGACCTGCAGTTTGTTGTAATGGTTGTAACCGTCGGCACAGAAGCGGTCGAAGTCGACGAGTAACGACGGGTTATGTTCCTGGTAGACTTTCCGCGGTACTGGGATTTGCTCCCACGCCGTGTACGTCTGACTCCAGAAGACCGTTCCCCACGTCTCGTTTAACGCGTCAAGCGTCTCGTATCGGTTTTTCAGCCATACCTGGAACGCGGCACGGTCGATTTCACTGTACGAACGATCCGATTTTTCATGACCGTATTCATTGTCCGTCTGCCAACCGATGACACGCGGATGTTTTCCGTACCGTTTCGCCATTTCCGTCGTGATGGCAACGGAAAAGCGTTGGTACGTCTCACTGTGAACCGTGTAGTGACGACGGGCTCCAAAGCTGATCGTCACGCCATGCTCGTCTGCCGGAAGAATCTCCGGATATTTATGACACATCCAGGCCGGTGGTGTCGCGGTCGGTGTCCCGAGGACGATGTCAAAACCGGCGGCACTCAAACGTTCGATGATGTCATCCCAAAACCGGAAATCGTAGACTCCTTCTTCCGGCTCCATCATCGTCCAGGCAAATTCCGCCAGCCGGACGACGTTGACACCGAGTTCTTTCATCAAACGGAAGTCTTCCTCCCATAACGCACGTGGAGTTTGTTCCGGGTAATAATCGACGCCTAAATACATGGTGCTCCCCCTGACTGAAAACAAATTATTTTACTGCACCTGCTGTCATTCCTTTTTGGAAGAAACGTTGGAAGAAGATATAGAAGACCATGGTCGGTAAACTGATCAAGACGAGTGACGCATAGATTTTCCCAGGGTCACCACCAAGGGCATCTTTAAAGAAGCTTGGTGCCATCGTGACCGTTTGATAGGCCGGATCCGTCATGAACGTCAGGACCATCAAGTATTCATTCCATGAGTTGAGGAACGCATAGATCAATGCTGTTGCTAAAGCGGGTTTCGCCAGTGGCAACATGACTTTGAAGAAGACTTCTAAAATCGTCGCACCATCGATAAAAGCTGCTTCCATCAGTTCATTTGGCAACTCATCGAAGTATCCTTTGATCAGCATCAAACCAAACGGAAGGAAAAAGGCGACTTCGGCTCCGATCAATCCCCAATGGTTGTTGAGTCCGTCAAACGACCGCAATGTAAAGAACAACGGAACGATCATCGAAGCGACCGGTAACATCAGACCGGCTAAAATCATGTTGAACAATAGACGTTTTCCGGCGAATTCGAGTTTCGAGAACGCAAATGCCGCAAACGCCAGGATTGTGATCGAGATGATGATCATGAAGAAAGCGACGAAGAAACTGTTGAAGACGAAGGTCGGGAAATTCGGGTTTTGCAGCGTTGCGATATAGTTTTCGAATCCGTTGACACGTAAGCTCTCCTTGAACATGACGAAGATCGGGAACAGCCAGACGATGGAAGCGAGCATCAGAACGAGGTTAATCATCCAACGGCTTTTTTTAGATTCTACATTCATGGGACGTTCCTCCTTAGTTATCCATTTTCTTTTGAACACGTAACTGGAAGTACGTGATCAGTAAGGCGATTGTAAGCAGTATGATGGCAACGGCACTTGAAAAGCCGACTTCTTGTTGCAGCATTGATTTACGGAACAGGTAAGTCGAGATGAACTCTGTTGAAGAACCGGGTCCGCCGGCTGTCGTGATCCAGACGAGGTCAAACGTCTTCAGACCACCGATGACGCCGAGAATCGATAACGTGAACGTCGTTCCTTTTAAGTTCGGGAAGACGATGCTCCAGAGTGTCCGGAAGAATCCGGCCCCATCGATTTTAGCGGCTTCAAAGATCTCTTTTTCAATTGTCAGCATCGCCATGTAATACATGACCATCGATGAACCGGTCCACTGGAAGATGTTGATCGCGATGACCGAATAAAGTGCGATATCCGGATCACCGAGCCAGTTTTGCTCTAAGCTACCGAGACCAATCGCCCGGAGAAACTCGTTGATGTAACCGAATTGGAAGTCATAAATTTGTGAGAACGCGGCCCCAAGAACAACCGGACTCAAGACGACCGGGAAGAAGAAGACCGATTTCATCGCAGTCCGTAACGGTCCCTGTGTGTGCAGGAAGTACGCGAGAACAAGACCGATAAAGGCTTGAATCGTGACGGTTAAAATCGTGAAGATGAACGTATTTTTAAGCGAGAGATAGAAATCCGGATCACGGAACATTTCCGCGTAGTTTTCAAACCCGACGAAGACTTTATCAAACGAAATCCCGTCCCATGAGAAGAAGGAGTTATAGGCGTTATAGAAAATCCCGTAATAGATAAACGCGACGACAAACAGGACGATGGGTCCGACGAACGCCCAACCGACCATGTTTTGTTTCATTTTGCCTTTTCTCTTCTTTTTGGGAACGTTTGAACGTGGTGCTGGTTTTAGCGGCTCGGCTTTTGGTTTGATCGGCAATTCTTGTTGCTCTGTCTGCATAACGATTTCCCCACTTTCTTGATCTCTAAAAATCAGGAAGTGGCACGCAGGGCGCACCACTTCACTGTCTCGTGCTTATTTTTTCGATTGATCGGCTGCATCCTGAACACGTTGGAGTGCTTCTTTTGGATCTTGACCAGTCGCGATGTTTTGAAGTTCCTTACCGAGGATATCGTTAAGTTTCGTATCACGGATTCCACGGCTCGCTACAGCTTTAGAAAGTGTTTCGTTCAGCATTTTGTACGACTCTTTTTCACCTTCTGATGTGAAGGCAGCATCTGAATCAATTTTGACCTCCTTGATGCCCGGAGCCATTTCGAATTCACCCATGTAGACTTCTTGTCCTTCACCTTGACTCATGAAGGCAACGAATTCTGCTGCGCCTTCTTGTTGTTTCGACTCTTTATTGACGGCAAGTGCCATGTCGATTGAGGCGATGACCGGTTGTTCTGTTCCACCCGCTAAGTTCGGAAGTGGCGTGAAGCCAAGCTCATCTTTGATTTTCCATTTGTCTTTTTTCTCAGCCGTCGTCATCGAGTGGGCCTCCCATGAACCGATGACCCACATCGCTGCTTTTTTATCGAAGAATTGGTTCATCCCGTCATTGTATGTCGCAAGGCCAAGTGCTCCTTCTTGGAAGACTTTATCTTCGAACAGGTCTTGCCAGACTTGCGCTGTCTTGACCATCTCGTCATCCGTCCATTTCGCTTCACCCGATAAGACTTTTTGGATGTAGCCCGGTGCGACCTGGTGGCTTAAGACGTTGTAGACATCGATGTCGATCCAGGCGTCTTTTGCACCTAACATCAATGGAATGACTTTATCGCCGGACGCTTTGATCTTTTTGACAGCGTCGACTGTTTCTTTGTAGTTTTTCGGTGGTGTGACGCCGTATTTGTCGAGCATCGTTTTGTTGTACATCAAGTAGGCTTGACCTGTGAAGCCGATTGGAACCGCGTATTGTTTGCCGTCGATCGTCGTCTGCTCGATGCCGAGCTCGACGAACTTATCTTTCCAGCCTTTGCCGGCTGCTTTATCCATGTAGGAATCAACCGGTACGACACGGTCTTTGTATTGTTGAATCATCGGTTCTTTTAAGCCGATGATGTCTGGTCCCTTACCAGATAACATTGCGACTTGAAGTTGCTTTTCATAGTCTTCGCTGTACCGTTTGAATTCGACGACGTATTTATCCTGTGATTTATTGAACGCGTCGACGACTTCCTTACCAGCTTCCGGCTGAGGTGCCCAACCCCACCAGGAAATGATTGTTTTTCCGTCTTTTGTTGTTGCTTGTTTCTCGTCTTCGCCGCCACACGCAGCAAGAAGTGCCGATAATGTTAAGACTGAAGCTGCTGCGAGAACTTTTGTTTTTTTGAATTTCATGTGAGTGATCCCCTTTGTATGTGAGTGGTCAAGCGTATTTTTTAAGCTGGTATCCTTCCTGTGTTGCTTGTTGACACCATTGTTCGATGATTTCCGTGCCGATCGGCATCCGTTGCAGTTGAATCAAAACCCGTGCGATCAGCCGGAGACGATAGTCGAGTGTATCGACTTCTTGTGCGACGAACAGATAAAATTCACCGCCGAGCGTCAGACAACCGGCTGATCGCATCTGTTGCATCAACACCCGTAATTCAATGTATCCGTTCTCATTTTTTCGAAGATGAAGCTCTGAAGACCGAATCGTCAGTACCCCTTGTACGGACGACATCCGAAATTGAAAGACTCCATCTTGCCGTGGACGAACGAGAACGCCGTCTTGATCCGAAGACCGCTCATCTCCCGGTTGTTGTTCCGTCATCTGCCCTGTCAAACGGTTCATATAAAAGCCACGGATTGCTCCGTAACGCCCGAAAGCTTCACGGTAGGAAACCCATAAATCTTCTGTTTCCATCTGCGCGACGCCCCCTTCTTTTGTTTCAGCTTAACCGGTCCCTGCCGGTCTGCATCCACCTCCACTAGTTGATGAAAACTTAGTAAATTAAATTTATTATCTAACTTTAAGAAAACTATAGCACATGCCATTTCGATTTGTAAACGGTTTCATAAAAAATATTTTCTAGGCGAAATGGACGACAAAAAAGCTTATGAGCACTCGGTGATTTCACCGTGTCCCCACAAGCTTGCATCAAATCGTTTGAAAAATACTGTTCGTCGCCAAAGCGGCCGCACTAAGCGCTCCTTGTTTTTCGCTCCACGGAACCATCTTGACATCGGTTTCACGTGAAGCCGTCGTCAAGGCAGTGTGCGCGACCCGTTCTTTAATTTGATCCACGATGGAAGGAGCCAGTTCAAACATCGGTCCCCCCAGTAAAATGCGTTTTGGATTAATCAAGTGAATCGTGTTCAAGACACCGATGCCGATGTATTCACCTGCCCGGTGATATGCCGCTTTTGCATGGGAATCGCCTTCCGTCAGACGTCGCCGAAGGTCGGTCAAGGTCTTGACTTGTGGGTCAATCGCTTCAAAATCACGTAGCAAGGCTTTTTCACCGGCCAAGGCTTCAAGACATCCCCGATTTCCACACGAACAGATTGGTCCATCCAAATCAAGCCGCATATGCCCCACTTCACCGGTGATATGATTTTCTCCGTCAATCAGCTTTCCATCGAGGACATACGCTCCTCCGATCCCTTCCCCTGCATACAGGTAGAAGAATTGATCGACGCCGACACCTTCTCCGAATAACAATTCGAACGAGGCCAGGGCCCGGACATCGTTTTCAATGAAGACCGGATACGCAAAACGCTGCTCCAAATGTTCTTTTAATGCAACATCATGGAGATGAAAACGTGGAGCAAACAGAATGACTCCAGTCTCCGGATTGACCATCCCGTGAACGGATATACCGATTCCATGAATCGTTCCGACCTGCTCTGTTGCGTCAATCAGTTCTTGACACAATTGAACGACAGCCTCCATCAGTTCTTCATTCGTATCAAATTTCCCCATCGTTTCCACTTCGTGAATCGTATTCCCGCTTAAATCCGCGATGACTCCAATAAAGCGGTGACTTGTCGCATCAATCCCGATGACGTATTGTTCTTTTGCCACCAGTTCGAGCAGAATCGGCTTTCGTCCTCCGTTTGAGACACCGAGTTCACGTTCCATCACGAGTTGATCCGCAATCAATTCTCCGACGATGTTCGAAACGGTTGGTTTTGTTAATTTTGTTTGTTGTGCCAGTTCGACTCGTGAAATCGGTTGATGCATCCGAATCAAACGTAACACGAGTGCCCGGTTGTAGGATCGCATCCACTTTGAATTTCGTGGCATTTCTTTGACCATGTTCGCCCCGCATCCCTTCCATTCATGTCTCTTATCTTATTCTCGCATATTTTGTAAGGGATTTCATGATTCCGTCCGGATTCTCTGTCTCTGACTTTTTTCCGGACGAACTCTTGTGAAAAGAACACAATCTGGTTGCCACCTGTGATCAAAATCATTTTCGAATCTATCTCTAGTTGGAATCATGCTTCATCATACGGCTGTTCGATGACGAGAACCCGGCTTCCGTCTGGATTTTCAGTCAACTCCACTTCAATGATCGCTTCCCCTACTAACAGGACGACCGGTAAACCGGGATCTGCTTTACGAAAAAAACCGACACGTCCCTGGTACGTGTCCATATAGTCCGCGAACAAAAATGTTCCGTTGACATGAATTTCATCCTGACTTGAATTGAATTCAAGGTGGGGAACCCCAAACCAAGCTTCTCCGTTTAGATACAGTAATGGTTTTTTTCCAATGACTTCACTGGATTCTCGCCGCATCTCAATCGCTCCCTCGGTCTCATAATACAAGCGGTCCGTTCCTCTCGTCGCAATGACAATCGGATTGCCCTGGTATAAAACAATTTCTAAAATTTCATCAGCCCCTTCCGTGTAATACCCGGATGCGTCAGCTGTCGCAAAACTAATCGTATACAGTTGCATCCACGAGACGATGTCCGAGACCACGACCGGTTTTAAGAACAGTGCCGAGACGAGTTTTGTACCTTCTGGCGTAATGACAAGATTGACATAAATATCAGCTAACTGGATCGTCCGTACTTGTGTCGACGGATACAGTTCATCGTAGTTTAAGACAAATACCGTTTCGTAATAATCATCCATCTCCCGCAGTTCAAGTGGTGGCATGCGACGATCAAAGTCGGCAATCTGGATGCGTTTCATGGGGGTGCCTCCTTCTAATGAACATTCTTTTTGTCCTCCGTTAAGGATTACCCAATATCTGATTCGCTTGCACTCCCCTAAAACGAAAAAATCACCCTTGAAGTACAGGGTGATCACGTCATCGTATATAAAACTGATACAACAGATACAAAGCAAATCCAATGACTAAAATGACGGTAAAGATATTACCCGTTCCAAAAAAGACACGATTCGCCGCTTCATTCCGATCTTTCGGTTTGTGCTCCATCAGTAGAACTCCCTTACTATAATCCAAATTTTTCTATATGACGGTTTGTCAAATTAAGTGCAACACTTCTTCCGAGAAGACCTCGTATGCAGTTTTCCAGTTGAGACATTTCCGTGGTCTCCCAT